>CAZHHS010000243.1:0-3181 GCA_964532395.1 uncultured Desulfobacterales bacterium
TATTGTCGGACGCGGGTTCGACTCCCGCCGCCTCCACCATTCGATGCGTCATTCGTCAAGCTCATGACTTACTCATGGCAGGCCGACGGGACCGGAGATAAATGTTATCTTTATAGCGAGCATCGAATGGTGCCCTGAGCTTTGCCGAAGGGCAGAATGTCCCAATCATATCATGTATATATACTGTCCTGTGACGATGGTTCGTACTATGTGGGCAGCACCCATAATCTTCAAAAACGTTTATCGGCACACATGAAGGGCACGGCTACAGAATATACAGCGCTTCGCAGACCCATCCGGCTGGTTTATTCGGAAGAACACCCGAGTATAGAGAAAGCGTCCGCCCGCGAGCGGCAAATAAAGAAATGGCGTCGAGCCAAGAAAGAAGCATTAATCTATGGCAATGTGCATGCACTCAAGCAACTGAGCAGGAAACGTGTGTAGAGTTTTTCTGCCTCCCCACTACTACCTCAAATCCCCTTCCGGTCAGGCTTTTGCCAAGAAGCGGCTCTAAACAAATTCTTCCGGTCTATAGCCGTGCCTGTGTCCGCATTATTGAGTGTTGACACCTACCCTTGTGTGTGTTACGTTGTCTTACATGAATACGCTCACTATCAGAATACCAGACGAGTTGAAGGCTGACCTCCAGAGAATCAGCCGGCAGCAGAAAAAACCCGTTAGCGATGTCGTACGAGAATCTCTTCGGCGCTATGTTGCGGTTGAAAGGTTTCGAGCCGTAAGAAAGAGAGTTCTCCCCTTTGCTGAGGCACAAGGATTTTTGACGGACGAGGACATTTTCAAAGCTATTTCATGAAAATAGTCCTTGATACCAATGTCGTCATCGCCGGATTTGCTTCTCGCGGGCTTTGCGAATCCATTTTGGAGCTTTGCCTGGACAGTCACCGGATTGTGTTAAGCGAGGAATTGCTGGACGAAATAGAGCGAAACCTCAGGGACAAGATCAAGCTGCCAGCCGGTGTCATTGACGAAATCATCAGACTTCTTGTCGAACATGGAGACATGCTTGAACCGGCATCCCTTCCATTAGATCTATGTCGGGATCCAGATGATGTCATGATTCTGGGGTTGGCCGTAGCTGCTCAAGCTGATTTCATTGTAACGGGCGACCAGGACCTCCTCGTACTAAATGAGTTCTGCGGGATTCCAATTATCACACCCAGATCTTTTTCCACCATCCTGCATAAGTAAGAAGTCTGAACCACAGCATAGAACAATCTCAACGGTTTAGTGACCAGTTGGCCCATCTCCAACATCCACCCATTCAGGAGAGCCCAAATGAGCCAGACGATGTACCTCACCGAAGACCTGTACAAGTACCTGCTGTCCCATTCATTGCGGGAGTCCGAGGTGGCCCGGCGTCTCCGGCGGGAAACGTCGAAACACGAAAGGGCCAGCATGCAGATCGCACCGGACCAGGGGCAGTTCATGGCCTTTCTGGTCAAACTGATCAACGCAAGGAGGACCTTGGAAATCGGCGTGTTTACCGGCTACAGTGCACTGGTGGTTGCTTTGGCCCTTCCGGCGGATGGAGAGATCATTGCCTGTGACGTGAACGAAGAATGGACGTCGACCGCCCGACAATATTGGCGGGCGGCCGGTGTCGATCACAAGATCACGCTCCGCCTGGCGCCCGCTTTGGAAACGCTGACGGATCTTATCAACAATGGCGAAGAAGAGACATTTGACTTTGTATTCATCGACGCGGACAAGGAAAACTATAAACGCTATTATGAGTGCTGCTTGAGGCTCGTTCGTCGAGGTGGATTGATCGCTATCGACAATGTCTTTTGGGATGGAAAGGTAATGGACGACTCCATTCGGGATGAAGAAACGCAGGCCATCCGTCGCCTGAATCAGGCACTCCACCAGGATCCCCGCGTCGATATCAGTCTCATTCCGGTGGGTGATGGATTGACCCTTCTGCGGAAGAAATAGGCCTGCCGTAACGGAGCAGGAGTGGAAAACCTCTTTGAAAATGCACGGGCTGTAAATCCGGAGCCTTTATGGGTTTTCTTGTCAACACTTCACGTCCCACGGGAAAGGGGTAAGGTGAGGGGCATAAAGGACTTGTCGCGTTCGGTGCCTTGTGCTGTATTGGGATAGCGGTTGGCCGGATTACAGAAGAAACGTGCAAAAATAGAGATGAGGCCAGGCTAACGCCTCAGACAATCCGGGCTGCTAAAACTCGGACAGGACTTTTTTCACCAGATTGCCCTCGGCACGGCCGCCGAAGTGGGCCATGATGGGCCGCATGGCCTGCATCTTGTTCTTGAAATCCTCAAAATTTATGGTGGCTGCAATCCAGTCGCGGATCTCCTCTTCCGTGGCCATTTGGGGGACATATCTTTCCGCCACCCGGATAAAAGGCGTGGGCTCGGTTGCCCCGGTCTTTTCCATGACTTCCCTTTCCGACTTGATCAGTTTTTTCACAATCCGGATGACCTCTTCGTCACTGAGCTCCTTCTTGTCCTGGCGCCCGAACTCGCCCATGATCACCCGCAGTGCGTTTTTGATCTCTTCGTCCTTCGCCTTCATGGCCACCGCCAAATCCTTTTTGATCTGCTCCTGTAAACTCATGTTCTAATCTCCCGCTCTTAATGAAGAAAAATAAACGCTGATGAATGGAATTCCGAAATAATCCGGATCGATATTTTAGCCAAATCGCTTGACTCCTGTTTCTACCTCCGTTATTTTAGGATGGCGAAATAAGTTAAAATAGCCTCGAGTCTTATTTTAGGAACGGCCAAAGGATGAAACGAAAACTTCAGGGGCGATACGTTACAATATCAACGGTGGATGAATCAGCCAAGGCCTTTATTCCAAAGCCGTTGCCGCCGAATCCGCCCCTTGACTGGACGCCGGGTTTGCGCAGCCAGTTCGACCAGGCGCTACTCGCTCTCGGGAGGCTGGACAGCATCTCGACCTTCCTTCCAGACATTTCTTTGTTCCTTTATATGTATATTCGCAAGGAGGCGGTTCTCTCCTCAATGATTGAGGGCACGCAGTCATCGCTTTCCGACCTCTTGCTATTTGAACTGGATATGGAGCCTGGTGTACCACTGGACGACGTCCGGGAGGTCAGCAATTATGTGGCTGCCCTGGACTATGGGCTGAAGCGGTTGGCCGAGGGGTTTCCCTTGTCCCTGCGCCTGATCAAGGA
>CAZHHS010000244.1:0-3172 GCA_964532395.1 uncultured Desulfobacterales bacterium
CATCGGCCACCATCGCCTGACCCAAGGCAATGCCGCCGTCGTTGCTGGGAACCGCCGATTGCATGTATACGGCAAACCCATTCGCCTCCAGAGTTTCGGAAAGGTCAACCAGCAATCGGGCATTTTGAAAACACCCGCCACTTAAAACCACGCGCGTCAAACCATGGGCGGTACGAACCCTTTCACAGGCCTCACAAAACAACCGGACCAACGTATTGTGGAAGGTGGCACTGATCAGCCCCGTCCCCACACCATGGATCACGTCTTCCACTACCGCTCTTATAATAGGATTGGTTAGAAACTGCTCCACCCCGTCAACGGATCGGATTTCACAGGGATACACCCGTTTCCGATCCTCGTCGGCCGCCGCCTCGAGTTCCACCGCCGCTTGCCCTTCATAGGCTACATAGTTTCGTATCCCTGAAATGGCAGCCACAGCATCAAATAAACGGCCACAACTGGAAGTCAGCGGAGAATTTATTCTCTTTTCGATCATATCGACAAGAATCTTGAGGCGCTCCCGGGGTATCGAGGAAAGAAAGGGAAGCCCGGCTTCAAAAAGTCCTTCACCCAATGCGTTATAGAGGGCGCTTGCCGCCATTCGCCACGGCTTCTTGATCGCCGCTGCGCCTCCCGGGAGCGGCAGATAGGCAAAATGGCCAAATCGATCGAACTTTTCGGCATCGGCAACCATGACCTCCCCCCCCCAGATGTGCCCGTCCGTCCCATACCCGGTGCCGTCCAAGGCCACACCGATGACGGTACCTGTCAGCCCGTTTTCCGCCAATCCACTCACCACATGGGCATGATGGTGCTGAACGCCGATCCTCACCATGTCGGTCTGTTTGAGGGCATATTGGGTACTCAGGTAATCCGGATGCAGGTCATAAGCGATGATCTCGGGTTCTATTTCCAGGATTCGCTTCAGGTGCCCGACGGTCATCTCGAAGAAATTGAGGGTTTCCAAATTCTCTAAATCGCCGATGTGCTGACTCAAGAAGGCCTGGTCATCCCGGGTGATGCAGATGGTATTCTTCCATTCCGCCCCGCAGGCCAAGACGGGCGCCAGCGGGTCTTTCAAAAACGTCGGAATGGGCACATAGCCTCTGCTCCTACGGACTTGCCTTGGCTGCTTACCTACCACCCGCATGATGGAATCATCACTTCGGAGGTAGATATCACGATTATGGTTGAGAAAATAATCGGCTATATTCCCCAAACGTTCGAACGCCTCTTCGTTGTCGATGGCGATCGGCTCCTCACTGATGTTTCCACTGGTCATCACCAACGCGAACAGGTCATCCGACCGCAGCAGCAAATAGTGAAGGGGCGTATAGGGCAACATGACCCCGTAATTCCGATTCCTGGGAGAAACGGCGTCAGCAATCCCGCTGTTGTCCAACTTCTCCAAAAGGACGATGGGCCGCCGGATCGAATTCAACAGTGCCGCCTCTGCCTCCGACACGTGCCCCACCCGCCTGGCGTCGTCCATGTCAGCCACCATGATCGCCAGGGGCTTTTCCTCCCGGTGTTTGCGTCGCCGGAGGCGTTTCACCGCATCATCATTGGTGGCGTCAACAGCCAAGTGAAATCCCCCCAGTCCTTTGACGGCGACAATATACCCCGCTTTCAGCAACGCCCGGGTCTCAGCAATGGGATCACCGCCGGGCACCTCACGGCGATTGCCGTCCCATAAGCGCACGACGGGGCCACAGGCCCAACAGGCATTGGGTTGGGCGTGAAATCGCCGGTCGTGGGGATCATCATATTCGGTTTGGCACTCCGGACACATGGTAAAGCCCTTCATCGCCGTAAAGGGTCGGTCATAGGGAATGTCCATAATGATGGTATATCGGGGGCCGCAGTTGGTACAATTAATGAAAGGATACCCGTAACGGCGATCCCGGGGATCAAAGAGTTCACGCAGGCAATCATCACACACACAGACATCCGGAGAAATCAGGGTGCGTCGTTCCGCTTGGCTCTCACTCTTATGAATGGAAAAATCGGCGTAGCTTTTTTCCGGCTGTTCGGCTGTCTCAATGGACACAATATGTGCCAACGGAGGTTTCTGCTTGGAAATGGCGTCAAGGAATGCCTCCACGGATTCCGCTGCCCCCTCCGCTTCGATATAAACCCCTTGGGCCGTATTGGAAACAAAGCCTTTCACATTATTGTCTCTGGCCAGGTTGTATATGAAAGGCCGAAACCCCACACCCTGAACAATGCCCTTGATCCGTGCGGCAATGCCCTTGTGTGCTATTTCTTTACCTGCTTCAACAGCCACTCGGCCCATCCGTCAAGTCCTTCCCCGGTCTTGCAGGATACTTCGAATATCTCTAAATTCGGATTTATCTTCAGGCAAATATCCCGCACGTATCCCACGTCGCAATCTACATACGGCAGAAGGTCGATCTTATTGATCAACACGACGCTCGATTCATGAAACATGAGCGGGTATTTTTCCGGCTTATCTTCCCCTTCGGTCACACTCAGTATGGTCACCTTATGATCTTCTCCCACTTCAAATTCAGCCGGGCAGACCAGATTTCCCACGTTTTCAACTACCAACAAATCCAACGCAGAGAGGTCAAAGTTGGAAAGCGTGTCGCGAATCATATTGCCGTCCAAGTGACAAGCCCCCTCTGTATTGATCTGAACTGCGGGGATCCCTTTGTTGAGTATGCGCTCTGCATCCCGTGTAGACTGAATATCGCCTTCGATCACCGCCATCCGCATCCGATCTTTGACGGCGTCGATGGTCCATTCCAGCAGTGACGTCTTGCCGGAACCGGGAGAACTCATCAGATTAATAACCGCCACGTTTTCCTTTTGAAACAACTTGCGATTCTCTTCCGAAATCCGCTCATTGGCCTCTAGGATGTTCTTTACAACGGGAATCTTCAAGACACGCTCTCCTTTCAAAATAATGACATGTAGTTATCTTGCCTTGCAATATTTGTACCCCAAAGCCCACTCATAAAAACTGGCACCTTACTAACATAATACCTGCCAACCCTTAAAGCAACTCCAATGGAACGTTACAGGTATTCGAGGCGTTTCTTATCATCCGCAGGGATGTTTTTGGAAACCTGGGGAAAAGGCAAGTCGTTTCGATATGAACAAAAAGACCGCTTAACGACAAAAGGCCGGACTTTTCACCCGACCTTTT
>CAZHHS010000245.1:0-3119 GCA_964532395.1 uncultured Desulfobacterales bacterium
CCGCCACCGGTACGGTCGTGGCTGAAGGGCTGGCGGGAATTCCATCCAAAGATCATGCGGCGGCATGGATGCAGGGCCTCGACTTGCAGCGGCTTTCGGAATCCCGACTGGAAAAGGAGCGTCGAATTCTCTTTGCCTTCGACGTTTTGGCTGAAAAAGAATGCGATGAATACACCTGTCGACTGTGACGATCCCGGGTGGGCAAATGAATCGATGGGTATGAGGCAATGATGGGAAAACTGGTTATCGTTCGACATGGCGAAAGTCTGTGGAACCTGGCCAATCGATTTACCGGCTGGGTGGATGTGGATCTATCGGAAAACGGTGTTGCTGAGGCCCGAAAAGCGGGACACCTGTTGGCGGCCGAAGGAATCATATTTCATGCCGCCTTTACGTCGGTACTCAAACGGGCCATCCGGACGCTGTGGATCATACTGGATGAAACGGATCTGATGTGGATCCCAATTCGGTCCGCCTGGCAACTGAACGAAAGACATTATGGGGCCCTCCAGGGGCGCGACAAGGCGGAAACCGCGCAGGCGTACGGGGATGACCAGGTTCACCTATGGCGGCGCAGCTATGCGACACCGCCGCCGCCCCTTTCCGAAGAAGACCGGGCGGCTCTGGGGTCGGACCCCCGCTATGCGGATTTAAAAAAGGAGGACCTGCCGACATGTGAGTCTCTCAAAGACACGCTGAATCGGGTGCTCCCATACTGGCACCGGGCGATTGTTCCCGAACTCAAGATGCAAAAGGATGTCATTGTTTCGGCCCACGGAAACAGCATTCGCGCCCTGGTCAAACACCTTGACGGTATTTCCGACAGCGACATTGCGGAGCTTGAAATTCCCACGGGCGTTCCATTGGTCTACGAGTTGGATGCCGATCTGCGTCCAATACACAGTGCCTATCTGAAGTAAGAACCCGCACAGGCCGGAAGGGGATTATCGGGGTCCGGCACCCAGAAGAGGCGTATAACCGAAGGGGGTGGAAAAAGATGCGCAAAACCTTGCGAAGCGGACTCCTTTTTTTGATTATGATGTTGCACCTTACCGGATGCACCGCCGGTTGGCTCGTTGCCGGTGGCTTGGCCGGTGCCGGTGGCGTGGTGTGGGTGAAGGGAAAACTTACTGAAACCCTGGATCACCCCCTGCCAGTGGTGCATACGGCGACGATTCAGGCCCTCAAGGGGGTGCAGGTGCCGGTGGAAAAGGACGTTAGTGACCATTTGACTGCCCGAATCGAATCTCGTTTTGCCGACGGAAAACGACTCTGGATAGATTTGGATTCCCTGTCTGAGACCTCGACAAGAATCTCAATCCGCATCGGCCTCCTGGGAGACAAGGAGCGGTCTCACCGATTACTCAGGGCCATTCACCGCCATCTTCCCTAGGAGGCTGTCGGAGGACTCCCGGAGACATTCGAAAAGCGGGCGTCAGCCATTTGACAGGGACTTGGGCATAAGAGACGGATTTGTTGACGTTTCCTTTCCAAAAGGGGACAGCCCGAGTTTGTCTAAGCAGGCATATCCAGGATTTCCAGGCCGACCAGGTAATGCCCCTTGAAACGGCCCTGTTCGTCCTTGGTAATTTCACTTATCTGGGTTTCCAGGCACGTGGGGGGAGAAGAAGAATCGGTAGAGTAATACTTGATGGCGCGGACATCGCCTTCATTCAGCCAAGGCAAAATGTCCGAATCCTGCTTGACGAGCAAGTGGGGCTTGGAGGCCAAGATCCACAGTTTGAACTGGTAGGCCAGATCAAGACCGTCAACCGATAACTCGGCGCTGTGGAAGTCTCCTGATGGCGATGGATAACAGGAAGTTTTTTCCGGTCCGATTTTTGGTTTCACGGTGTTGTTCCGTCTTTGTATGGGCAGTTCTGTTGCCATTTCTTTTTGTTAACCTTGCATGAGTCCTTGTAAGCAAAATACATACCATGGGACCTCCAGGCGTGGACGCCCCATGGCACCCGAGGGAAGGCATCCATGTCGGTTCACGATCCGGTGAGGCAACGGCTGGCATTGGAACAGTCACTCCGGGGCGGGGGGCTCGGGTTTGCAGCCACCTACATGGCCCTGGGAGACTTGTCCGATCTCTTGAAGCGGTATCCCGCCGTGGCCGGTGCCGACACCCTCTCCGCCTGCCGGCAAGTTCTGGAAGCCCCTGATTTTGCAAGCCAAACCCAAGCGTTCTTTTTGTATAAAAGGGCTGCAGAGGCCCTGTCTTGCGTCATCACCGGCACGAGGGGGACCGGCATTGGGGTCCGGGCACTGGAAACCGTGGAGGCGATTCTCGGAACTACGCAGGGGCATCCCCATCGGGCCTCCGCCGAGGCGATTGGTTCCCTTCCCCTCTCTGTTGCCCACCCCGAGATCGGTGCCGACGATTCCGCCGTCTTCCCGCGCGCCCAGTGGCGGGAGGTCCTGCAACTGGGCGGTGCCGATCCCGCTCAAGCGCCCCGTGTCCTGGGCCGGACCCTGGTAGTTGAAATGCCACGGCGTGATGAGGTCCTGGCGATGAAATTGGCGCTGAACGAGGAGGCCGCGAGGGCCGCCGTGACGGAGGCTCGCTGGATGGAACGGCTGACCGCTGTCGCCGCGACTTTTCCGGTCCGATTTGACATTCCGCGACCGATCTCGGTGAAGGGAAGCCCCGTTTTCCGACTCGATACCGTGCCCTCGGCCCGGTTTGGGCGAGACCTGAATGGGCTTCCCGTTCGGGCCATCGCCTTTGTGGCCCACCGAGACTATTTTACCTATCCCAATGATCACCGTCCGGGCAGGCTGCTTAACCCAGGTATGTTGAAGGAGGTTGTTTTCAGAAGTGCATGGTTGTTAGCCCGCTTGGCCGCCTCGGGTATGGTCCACACCGCCGCGATTCCGTTGTTTCACAACCGGGTTCAACGGGGCCGACGGCCCGATCAGGGTCTGTACGAATGGGAAAGAGGGGGGCGTTTGGACCGATGGCTGGCGTCCTGCCGGTACCCGAATTTCGGGCCGACCGGTCTGCGGGATTTTGAACACGTGATTGCGTTCAGGGGATCTACGCGAGACCTTTACGGACATCTGGGTGCCCACCTGTTGAGCCTGTTTTTGACGGCGGGCAGCTATTTTCGCCA
>CAZHHS010000246.1:0-3085 GCA_964532395.1 uncultured Desulfobacterales bacterium
TTTTTGCAAACAAGGACTTAACCGGCATATGGCAATCCACCTTTCGCGTATCGTTGTAAATTAGCAATTTACATGCCCTTTGTTTTTTGCGTTACAGCACGTCCATGTGCTCCCGGTATTCGTTGAGTTTGTTCCGTAGCGTCCGCACACTAATCCCCAGAATGTCGGCGGCATGGGTTCGATTCCCGTCCGTCTTGCCCAGGGCCTGAAATATCATTTTCCTTTCCATCTCTTTTAGGGACCCGGTGAAGGGAACAGGCTGTTCGGCCACGACCGGCGGTTCTTCCATACAAAACAGATCTCCGGTATCGATTTGCTCTCCCTTACATAAAAGGACGGCTCTTTCGACCATGTTTTCAAGCTCCCGGACATTGCCGGGCCAGTCCATCTGCTTCAGTACTTCGAGAGCCGCATCCGTCGCCCCCGCTACGTGCCGACCGTCAATTCGGTTGTACTTGTCAATAAAGTGATCGACCAAAAACGGAATATCTTCTTTTCTATGTCGAAGGGGGGGTAATTTGATCGGGACCACATTCAGTCGATAATATAGATCAGACCGGAAATTTCCCGCCTTTACCGACGCCTCGATATCCTGGTTTGTTGTCGCCATCACCCGTGCGTCCACCGAAATCGGGTCTTGACCGCCAATCCGGTCCACCTCGGATTCCTGTAACACCCGCAGTAGTTTGGCCTGGAGGTTGATGTTCATTTCGCTGATTTCATCCAAAACAATTGTTCCGCCCTGGGCCAGCTCAAACTTGCCCCGTTTCCTGGATATCGCCCCGGTAAAGGATCCCTTTTCATGTCCAAAGAGTTCGCTCTCCAGAAGACCATCGGGTAAGGCCGCACAGTTAAATGCCACAAACGGCCTCTTGTCATTACCTTTCACATGGTGAATATAGCGGGCGAAGAGTTCTTTGCCCGTCCCGCTTTCACCTTGAATAAAGACGGGCGCCTTGCTGTCGGCTATGTTCCGGCCGATCTCGAGTAATTTGAGAAGTTGTGGATTCTTTGTGATGATTTGCTGCGGCCCTTTACTTCGGGTCTCTTGTTCCCCAAAAGTCGGCGCATTGGCGACAGCTCGTTTTACCGTCGATTCTACGAGCTTGGGAACCAGCGGCTTGACCATAAAATCAAACGCGCCCAGCCGCATAGCCTCCACGGCGAACTCGACCGTCCCATAGCCGGACATCAGGATAACGGCAACCTCTTCCTGCTTGCGCTTTATCTTTTTCAACAACGCCAAGCCGTCCATGTTGGGCATTTTCAAATCGGCCATTACCAGATTAAACGGACTCGACTCGAAGCGCTCCCAGGCCTTTTCGCCGTCGGACACGGCGGTAACCTGAAATCCCCAGTCCTTGAGGGTTTCCGAAAGAGCGATTCTTTCCTCGTGTTGATCTTCTGCTAAAAGAATACGGTTTCTGTTCATCATGTCGTTGGCTTGCTTTTTATGAAGCTTGAGGTCTGCTACGACTTGTTTAACCCCAGCGTACCCACGGACCTTTCCACATCGATGTCATTGATTTGTGCCTGTGCAACCTTGCTCCAAAAGGGATCTCCCGAGGCCACGATCTCGTTTAAGACGGTTTCCGCCTTCCGGGGAGCAATCGACTGGTAACATTTGGCGATTTCAAACTGTAGGCCGTAGCCGTCCATCCCCTTGGGCATGACCTGCAGGGCCTGTTCAAACGCGACAACCGCCTTTTTATTTTCTCCTGTTTTGAAATACGTGTCTCCGAGTTCCTTGTAGACGGTGAAGCGGGTATCCCTATCACCAGCGCCGCTGCTTTGCTCTTCCAATATGCTCAGGGCCTGACTGAATACGGTTATCGCCTTGTTGTGATCGCCGATACCATTCAGCGCCTTCCCCATAGCAGCTAGTAGGCGGGACCGACTTTGTGGATCCGCCGCCCTTTCCAATCCCCGTTCATAAAGCGCCAGGGCCTTTTCATACCCTGCTTGCATCACAGATATATTGCCCAGCCACAGGTGGGCCCGGGATACCTGGGAATACCGCGGGTGCAGGGAAATGAACCGTTCTAAGACCTCGGTGGCCAGTTTGTATTTCTTCTCCCGATAGCCGCACTCCCCCAAGGCCAGCAGGTGTTCGGCCGGCCAGCGCTCATCGGGATAAGATTCTCGCGCGGAAGAAAGTATGGAAATGGCATATTCACATAAATAGAGTTCCTTGCAGGCCATTCCGACGATTAATGCCACCTCGGGCATTTCCGTCGGCACGATCAGCTCCTTTCGCTTTTCGTAATACCCCACCACACTTTTTGCCCCTTCGCCGTCTCTCTTCTCTTCAAGAACGTGGGCTAAAGATTCCGCCAGCCCCCGTACCGTTTCCAGTGTGAATCGGGCGTCGGGGTATTGGGCCATTACCATGGCCATCGTATCCACACTCTTTTCATAATGACCCTCGTCCCGGTACCTGGCGGCCAGATCCACCGTGGCCTGTCGCATCACCTGCTCAACCTGGTCTTTAAGTTGGGTGTCGGGGTGCTTGGCCAGCAGTTCCTTCAGCGTCTCGACGCAGTTCTCATAGTCTTTCCGTCGCTTTTGAAGGCCGGCGAGCTTCAGAAGGGCCACTTCGGACAAAGGACTTTCGGGATAGGTCTCGACGATTTGCCTGTAGATGCGACTTGCGCTTTTGGACGTTTTCGGGTTTTCGGGCAATGCCGCTTCGCTTAGCTCCAGGGGCTGTCGCGTTTCCTGCTTCTCGGCGATTTCACCCAAGCGCAACAAACTAACGATACCCGCCTCGGAACCGGGATACGTTCTTGCCACCAGACTGTACAGCTTGGTGGCCTTCTCGTCGAAGCCCTCTTCACGAAAGGTATCGGCAATGCGGGCCAGCATCAGATCCCGCTCGTCGGCGTTTGGAAAATAGTTGATCACCTTGGAAAAGGCGTCCCTGGCGGCTTGAAGTTTGCCCAATTCATAATAGTTATACGCCCGATAACGGAGTATGTCGGCATTTTCATACACCGCCTCCGGATGATCCGACACCAGCTCATCCAATATCCCCATAGACTGCTGGAACGATTTCATGTCATGCAGGGCTTTGGCCATTTCTAGT
>CAZHHS010000247.1:0-3052 GCA_964532395.1 uncultured Desulfobacterales bacterium
AAGCAGTGCTTTGAGGCCGGCGGCGTCAGGCAGTTGGCGCATTTTGACGGCATATTCCACGACCCGGCCACTGCCTTGCAGTGAGAAGTGCCCGTCGTCGGTTTCCCGGATTTCGGCAATGCCCTGATAGATGTCATGGCTGAGCCGTTGGTTTAAGACGACCTCCTGCTCGCAGAAATGCTTGCGTTGGGACAATTGGCGGAAATCCAGAAATCCGAGATATACGGGTTTTTTGAGTTTATAAACCCAGTTACCCGTCAAGAAGACCGTAGAGATATGGGTGTCAATCCGCTGGACGGTTTCAACCGGATGAGGATAAAAGCCGGGACGGGCCATGGCCTGGCAGATGGCTTGGAGATGGTCGAAAGGGTTCATTCAACGGCTTGCCTTATTGCGGATTGGGGACTAAATGCCCTCCCCCAACTCCTCGATTGCCTCTCGTACCACCTTGGCACTTCCTTGCAGGGCGTGTTGCTCCCGATCGTCCAGTCCGCATTGAAACGTTGCCAAGATGCCTTCCCCACCGACCAGCCGGGGCAGGGAGACGGAAACATCAGAGACCCCGGCCACTTCCGGGGCCGGGGTAGTCACCGTCAGGATACACCTTTGGTCACGAAGGACGGCATCGGCGATTTTGGCCAGCGCGGTGGCGACCCCGTAGTAGGTTGCCCCTTTTCCTTTGATGATCCGGTAGGCGGCGTTTCGAACCCGGTCATCGATGTCCTTGCGAACATCGCCATCCAGACAAATATCTTGCTGATGGCAGAAGTCCTCAAGGGTCATGGCCCCGATTCTTAATGCGGACCATGTCAATACCTCGGAATCGCCATGCTCCCCGATCACGTATCCGTGGATGTGTTGGGAGTCTGCATTGACATAGTGGCCCAAGAGGGTACGAAAGCGAGCCGTATCCAGCGTGGTCCCCGACCCCATAACCCGAGTGTCCGGTATGTCGAATTTGGCTGCATAGCGGGCGGTCAAATGGGTCATAATATCCACCGGATTGCTGGCCACCAAGAGAATGGCTGCCGGTTCGTTTTCCAGTATCTGAGTGACCACGTCCTTGAATACGGCGGCATTGCGTTTTAACAGGTTCAATCGGTTCTCCCCCGGCCTTTGGGAAACACCGGCGCTGATCACCACCAGCCGACACCCCTTGAGATCAGCATAGTCACCGTCTTTTACCAGCAAGGGATGGGAAAAGGGGACCGCATGGCTGACGTCTTCGGCCTCGGCGCTGGCCCGATTCCGATCTTTGTCTATCAATACAATCTCCCGCCCGACGCCTCTCATGACCAGTGCGTGAGCGGTGGTGGCACCGACCATGCCGCTACCGACAATGCCGATTTTCATTTATCTTTCTCCTTTAATCCTGGGTGCGCCGGTAAAAGTGCTGTCTGTGGATTGAGCGTCTTGATCATGCCGTCTACTGACCAACCGGAAGTATTGGACCGGGTTACCCCTCCTACGACTCGGGGTAACCCGGCGCAGTCGGCTTTTTTTGGGCCAAGCGCGTTTGATGCAATGCCGGCCTACTTTGACATGATTCTTCTGTACAACTCTTCACACCGGGCGGCCGCTTTTTCAGCGCGGTTCGCGGCATCCGCCGCCGATTCGGCTGCATTTTCGGCCCGCACTGCTGCCTTTGCCGCCCTGTCAGCGCTATCTTTACTTCTCTGGGCGCTGACGGCTGCATTGGCACTGTGCGCTGCCGAGTCCTCCACGACCTGTTGGGCGGTGTCCAGGGCCTGTTGAGCCGTTGTCTCCGCTTGTGTGGCCTGTTGTTCGACCTGTTGGATTTCCCCCTTGGTTGCACATCCAAAGCAGAAGAGCCCGATACAAAGCAGGGTAAATGGTAATAGAAGACCTTTGGCATTTAAAATTGTACGCATGGAATGTTCCTCCTTTCATTGGGTAATAGTGGGTTACCGGTCAGCCCCGCCGCTGGCCGGCGGAGTGCCCAGTTTGATCATGAAAGAAACTTTGATGGAGTTGTAAGAAGTCTTCAACCGTCATGCCGGGCTTGATAAGCCCGCCCTGGAAAGTCCTAATCCAGGGGCCTCCAGAAGTATCTGAATTGACTGGATTCTGGATTCCGGCCTTCGCCGGAATGACGAAAAGGCAGGGAAGATGACTTTTCACGGTTCCATCAACTTTATAGTTTCACGAGTTGTTGACATTTTGCTTATACGACATTGTGGGGGATTGGGGAATAGGGCATATCATGTATTTTAACCATTTTACCCTTTTCAACCGGTTCAAACGGGGACCCAAAAGGGGTGAAGCACCGATCCGATGTAACCCATTGACATTTAAAACCGGAAATCGTATATCTACATCGCTGGTTTCCCGGTCGCTGTTTTTTTGAAAGCATTTTGATGATTTACGAGAGAAAAAAGCGGGTCTTTCTCGTCGACGACCACCAGGTCGTTTTGGAAGCCCTGAAGAGTCTGATCAATGAAAAAGGCGGCTTTGAAGTCGTTGGCTGTGCATTGAACGGTCTCCAGGTGATGGCCGATGTAGAATCTCTGGTTCCCGATATTGTCGTAATGGACATTTCGATGCCCCAATTCGATGCCGCCAAGGCTGTTCGCGATATTCGAAACCGGTTTTCAGACATCCAAGTGATTATTTTTTCTATGTTTTCCGATTCCGAGCATATCGTTTCCCTCTATAAGGCGGGCATCTGCGGGTATGTGTTGAAAGGACAACCGATTTCTGAACTCATGAATGCGTTGGAAACCGTGTCCGAGGGGGGTGTCTTTTACAGCAAAGCCGTGCAAAAAGCCGTTCGGGGCTACTTGGAAGATATGGATTCAAAAGGTACCGACCCGCAAGCCTCCGAAATCGACACCAAGTTGAGCAAACGGGAAAATGAAGTCCTTCCCTTGTTGGCCGACGGTATGTCCGCGAAAAAAATTGCCGATCGTCTTTGTATCAGCCCTAAAACCGTAGAATCCCACAAATATAATATCCTCAAGAAGCTGGACCTGGACTCTGTGGCCGACCTTACCAAACTGGCGATTAAGAAGGGTCTGATAAGCCTTTAGGG
>CAZHHS010000248.1:0-3032 GCA_964532395.1 uncultured Desulfobacterales bacterium
GCCGGATCCATTCATCGTCTCGAAGAAACGTCTCCTATGTTCATCGACAAAAGAACATAGAGAAATTGGCCGCCCTTACACGGACAGATTGTCGCGATCCAGGCTTCGGTACTGAATGGCCTCGGAAACGTGCTGAGGCTGTATGTGGGAGACACCTTCGAGATCGGCGATGGTACGGGCGATCTTTAGGATGCGATTGAAGGCCCGGGCGGACAAACCCAGCTTGTCTATGGCCGTCTCCAGAAGATCCTCCCCCCGCTTGTCTATGCCGCAATGGCGCTTGATATGCCGATTGCTCATCTGGGCATTGCAAAAGATCTGGGTTCCTTTCAGCCGCGACGCTTGAAGGGCACGGCACCGGTCGATCCGCTGTCTGATCTTATCCGATCCTTCGGCACGCCCCCCGTGAATCAAGTCCTTATACTGTACCGCCGGGACGTCCACATGGATATCTATCCGATCCATGAGCGGGCCGGAAACTTTGGAACGATATCGGTGGATGCGCGTGTAGGAACAGGTACACTCGTGATGGGGATCGGAGAAATAACCGCACGGGCAAGGGTTCATGGCCGCCACAAGCATGAAATTCGCCGGATACGTAATACTGCTTAGGGCCCTGGCGATGGTGACTTCCCCGTCTTCCATCGGCTGACGCAAAACCTCCAGAACATTTTTCTTGAATTCGGCCAGTTCATCCAGGAAAAGGACGCCGTTATGGGCCAAGCTAACCTCTCCCGGTCGGGGGACATGTCCGCCACCAATCAAACCGGCATCGGAAATGGTGTGGTGAGGCGAACGAAAGGGACGCCGGGTAACGAGCGCCTGTTGCTCCCTCAGCAATCCCACGACGCTGTATACCTTGGTCGTTTCTATGGCCTCTCGAAAGGTCATCCGCGGCAAGATGGTAGCAATCCGTTTGGCCAACATGGTCTTTCCGGCTCCCGGGGGCCCCACCATGATCAGATTATGTGCCCCGGCGGCGGCTACCTCCAAGGCCCGTTTTACGTGTTCTTGTCCTTTGACGTCGGAAAAATCGAGATCCCGCCACGGCGTTTGCTCAAAAATCGTATCGACGTCGAACGCTACCGGCTCCACGGAACACCGGCCGGACAAAAAATCCACCAACGCCCCCAATGTTACCGCGGGAAAGACACCGATCTCCTTTACAATGGCGGCTTCCGGGGCGTTCTTTTCCGGGACGATAACCCCACGAAACCCGGCGTCTCTGGCGGCCAAAGCAACCGGCAGTGAGCCTTTGACCGGCTTGACCCGGCCATCGAGAGAAAGCTCGCCCAGGATCAAATAGTCCGAAAGGGTCTCCTGAGAGATAATACCCGTGGCGGCCAGGATTCCCAGCGCGATGGGCAAATCGAAGGCCGTCCCTTCTTTCTTGATGTCCGCAGGCGCCAGATTGACGGTAATCCGATCATCCGGAAAATTATATCCCGAATTGCCGACCGCTGATTTTACCCGGTCTTTACTCTCTTTAACCGCGGTTTCCGGCAAACCCACTGTTTGAAAGCTGGGCAGTCCGCGTTTGATATCCACCTCAACCTCCACCATGTAGGCATCTACACCAAGCACGGCACTGCTGAGGACTTTGGCGAGCACCTTCCCCCCTTTCGCCTAGAGTAAAACGAACTTTTCACACGAACGATATCGCATAGCAGGCGGCAAAACGTCGTCCGTCAAATCGCCCGTTAACCAACAGACGGGCGTGAGCGCCATCGTTGCCGACTAAGTGCCGGAAGCGAACATGAAAAACAGATCTTCGGCAGGACCCCTAGGAACATTGCGTCATCTAACAGACAGTCTTTATAAAATCAAGCACTTTTAATCCCTTACCGCCGGAACGGCGCCCCCTGCATGTGGCAAAAACCCCACTGTCGGCGGGCGGCATGTGGTTTTTTTGCATCCGACGGTAAAGGGCGGTAACGGGCACCACCGGGCACGATATATAGAAACATATATATATCAATGACTTATGTTTTTTCCGCCTGGTCCTATGCATACCCCACTACCGTGGCACGGGCATTGCGACACTCTTAAGCATCCATCAAATACTGGGATTTATAGAGTTTTTATTTGACAAACCCGGGGCCAAGCCCTTATAAAGACCTTATCATGCATGCTTATCAGCGTACGTTACAACGGCCGGTTCGGTGTGAGGGAATCGGTTTACATTCGGGAAGGAAAGTCACACTAACGATTAAACCGGCGCCGGTGAATCACGGAATTAAGTTTGTCCGTACGGATCTGGCCCACAAGCCGATAATCAGTGCCCACTTCCGCAATGTCATTGACACCAGTCTGGCCACCACCATTGGCACGGACGGGGTAATCGTTTCTACGATCGAACATCTGATGGCGACATTCGCCGGACTCCACGTGGACAATGTATTGCTGGAGATGGACGCCTACGAAGCGCCGATAATGGACGGCAGTGCGGGACCTTTTTCCAGCATGATGAAACAGGCCGGGGTCAAAATACAATCGGCCAAACGACACTATTTCGTGGTAAGAGAACCGATACAGATGGCGGAAAACGGCAAGAAGGTGGGACTTTATCCCTCAGATATCCCCAGAGTCACGTGCACCATTGATTTTGACCACCCCTTGCTCAGGAACCAATCCTATTCGATCACCTTGGACAACGGACACTTCGAAAAGGAAATAAGCTGTGCCCGCACATTCGGCTTTCTCCATGAAGTGGATTACCTGAAAAAAAACGGTTTCGCCAAAGGGGGGTCTCTAGACAATGCGGTTGTCATTGACAAGGACAAGATTTTGAACCCTGAAGGACTCCGCTACACCAATGAACCGATCCGTCACAAGATACTCGACTGCATCGGTGATCTTTCCATGTTGGGCATGCCGATCATCGGACACATCGTGGCTCATAAATCAGGCCATGCCATGAACCACTCACTCCTGAAACGGTTTGTAGACCAGAAATCGTGTTGGGAGACCGCACAGGCTTAGGGCTCGCGCAAAAATAACTTCACATTTTGCCATCTCGGCTTCCGCCCGTC
>CAZHHS010000249.1:0-3005 GCA_964532395.1 uncultured Desulfobacterales bacterium
TGTAGACTCCCGTGTTGGAGGCAGTCGGGTTAAAATAGGGGTGCGAAACTTGAGATGTACAGTACCTGAACTATCGAAACCGGCACAAAAAGTGAGGGGTTATACATGCGCCGTTTAAAACGTTGGCTTTTGGGATTACTGATTACCGGTCTAGTTATCGCTATCGGATACGTCGTTCTCAATTTTGTCTTTCTGGATTTTGTCGTTGACTTGAGTTGGTTTTCCGCCTTGGGATACGAGGGATATTTTTGGCTACGATTGATCTATCGGTATCTGGTTTTTCTGGCTGCACTTCTTGTTTTTTTTCTGATTTTCTTTTTGAATTTCTGGATTGCAGCCCGATATCTGGGTGCCAAAAAATCAACGCCCGAAGGGGATTCTCCGGCCCGGAGACGGCAGCTCCTGAAAATGTTCAGAACCGCTTCCTTGAAGGTCTATACGCCTTTATCCCTCGTCCTTTCTCTGCCCCTGGCCGTTTCTCTGTTTGAAAAGTGGAATCTTACCTTACTCCACTTATTTTCGCCCCCTGCCGGCACGGTAGACCCGGCGTTTGGTAGGGACATCGCCTATTATCTTTTCTCCCTGCCGCTTTATAAACTGATCCAGTTCGATTTTTTGGTAGTATTCCTTGTTCTCTTCGTGGCCACCGTTGTCTTGTACTGGCTGGAAAAACGCGCCCTGGCAAGGGCTGATCAGCATCTGCCCTGGGGAGCCAGAGTTCACTTAACGGTCCTCGTGCTCTTGGTGGCCGGAATTCAGGTCTGGGGATTCTTGCTTCAGCGATATACGCTTCTCTACTCAACAAACCACCAGCCCCTCTTTTATGGTCCCGGCTTTACAGAGATGCAAGTGATCCTGCCGCTGCTGTGGGTGTCCATCGCCGTCTTGATCGCTTTGGTTTTCACAGCCCTGGTTTTCGCACATACACGAAAAGGCCTGGTGTGGTGCATCCTGTTGGCGTGCGTTTTCGTGCTTGCACAGGTTGTCCGACATTTCGACTTTTTGCCGAATCTGGTGCAGGAATATGTGGTAAAGCCGAACGAAATTTCAAAAGAACGGCCGTATATCAAACATAGTATCCAAGGCACCCTGGCGGCTTTCGATCTTTCCGAGGTAAAAACGCGGGAATATCCGGTAGAACGCCTTCCCTGGACGGTGGTCACACCTCACGTAAAGGAAAGCATTCGAAATATACCCGTATGGGACAGGGAATTACTCGATACCGTATATGAGCAGCTTCAAGGCATTCGGCCATATTATGAGTTTGAAGGTGTCGACGTCGATCGTTACGGTGTACGGGACTTATATCAACAGGTCTATTTGGCGGCTCGGGAGATCAATTTGAAAAAATTGCCCGGTTCTTCCAAGAGCTGGATCAATCGTCATTTGCAGTATACCCACGGCCACGGCGTGGTAATGACCCCTGCAGCTCAGGGAGGTGGAGATGTAATGACGTGGTTTATCCAGGACATCCCGCCCAAATCCGATTACGGACTTACGGTGGAACAACCGGGCATCTACTACGGGCTAAGCGATCAACCCTATGCCGTGGCGCCCAACGATGTCGGGGAAATGGATTATCCACAGGGAGAAAAGACCATCTCCACGGACTACGATGGTACCGGCGGGGTGGCACTTTCCTCTCTGTTTAGAAAGGCCATATTCGCCGCTTACTTCAGGGACAAGAAACTCTTTTTGACCACGAAGGCCAACAACAAGAGCCGGATACTTTTCCGACGAGGATTAGTGGAACGCATCCGGACCATTACGCCTTTTTTGCGTCTGGACGGCGACCCCTATGTGGTAACCACAAGTAAAGGGGTCTTCTGGATTCAAGACGCCTATACCGTCTCGGATCAGTACCCATACGCCGCTCCGCATAATAACGGATTCAATTACATACGAAACGGAGCCAAGGTGATCGTCGATGCGTATAACGGAACGGTCACCTATTACATTTCCGACAAGGAAGACCCCATCATCGGGGCATATGCCAGAATGTATCCCGGCCTTCTAAAGGATATGGCGGACATGCCCGCCGGCTTGAAGTCTCATGTGCGCTATCCCAAGGACCTATTCACAATCCAGATGGAGATGTATACCAAATATCACCAAACGGATCCGGAGATTTTTTATCGGGAAGAAGATGTTTGGGATTTTGCCAAAGTGAGCGGTAAAAACGGCACGGTCGACATGGAGCCCTATTACATCACCTTGAACTTGATCCAAGAGGATCGGCATGAGTTTCTTCTTCTTTGCCCCATGAGCCCCAAAGGCAGGGATAATTTACGTTCTCTGCTTATTGTGGGGTGTGACGAGATGCATTACGGGGAATTTTTCACCTACAGTTTCCCAAAGGGCATCCAAGTTTACGGGCCTTCTCAAATCAGCGCCTTGATCGATCAGGATACTCGGATTGCCGAACAGTTTACCTTGTGGGATCAGGTGGGATCCGAGGTCAAGCGGGGAAAGATGATCATCATGCCCATGGGAAATGTCATATTCTACATTCAACCCGTTTATCTCAGTGCGGCCTCTCGGTTGAACATTCCGGAACTCAAACGGCTGATCGTCAGCCAGGGCGATATCGTGGTCATGGACAAGTCTCTGGACAAAGCCTTTGAAAGAATCGGTCAACGTATCCGGCAGTACAAGGATGAGCAAGCGAACACGACGGAAAGTACGCAACCGGACAACCGCAAACCACAAGAAGCCGAGAAGGCGCCAGAAGCAACAGAATCTAAAGGCAAGACGGCGGAACCGGAAGGCAACCTTTCCGATGAAACATCACTCCCCCAGGGCATTTAACTGCTGTTTCAAAGCGTTGCACTGGGTGTGAAGCTTGAGTAGATTTTAAGGATGGCTCTCATCAGTACTCAGATACGAGTGCTTAAGTGCTTAATCCCATACACCGGCAATCGGTGCAGAACAATCGGGACACTTGTCCCCTTCAATTCGGTTTCTCATTAGTGTGTGGCTGGATCTCTCAATCAAAAGGGCTTTAC
>CAZHHS010000250.1:0-3005 GCA_964532395.1 uncultured Desulfobacterales bacterium
TTTGCGAGTGAGACATCGGGCAAAGACGGGCGGAAGCCGAGATGGCAAAATGTGAAGTTATTTTTGCGCGAACCCTAAGGGCCTAACCTGAAACAGCGGCTTCCAGTTCTTGATCAATCCTCTCCTTGAAATCGTCAAAAGAAAGGGCCCCTGATATCATTCTGCCGTTGATGATAAAAGTGGGGGTGGCGGAGATGCCGACTTTCCTTCCTGCTTGCATGTCTTCTGCTATTTGGGACTCGTACCTTCCACTTTCCAGACAATGTTCGAACCGCTCGACGTCGAGTCCCAGTGATTGGGCATATTCTTTGAGGGTATCGACGTCGGGTTTTTCCTGTGAATTAAATACCATATCTTGGTATTCCCAAAATTTGCCCTGCTCTTCGGCACAGTGGGCCGCCTCGGCGGCCGTCTTGGCGCCTTCGTGAGCGGGAATCGGAAAGTCCTTGAATACCCACCGTATCCGATCTCCATACGTATCCACGATCTGATGCATCGTCTTATGCGCCTTACGACACGCCGGACAGAACGGATCAGAAAATTCCACGATTACGACGGGGGCCCCGGATGGTCCGACGGTCGGCCTGCCTTCAATATTTATTCGTATAAGCGGCAAGGTGGGCCGTTCCAAAAAGATGTGGACGTCATATTTCTTTTTCAAACCGTCTGCATAATCGCGGATCTCCGCTTGCTGCTTTCGTTGGACCAGAAATTCCCTTATTTTCTCCCGCAGTTCCGCATCTGACCCTTCCCAGTCTTCGAGTTGCCGGGCGTTATTTCGAATATATTCATCCACGTCTTTGTCCGACACGTCGGGGTGCTCAGTAACCACGGATTCCAAAAGTTGTTGCTGTGAGATGTTTCGCGAGGCCGCTTCTTTTTCCAATAAAATGTTTCGAACCATTTGATCGAGGCGGCTTTGCTTCACTCGGTAGATCTCACTTTCCAGTTGATAAATGCGCTGTAACAAGGGACATTCTAATTCATCCCTGGTGATGGTTTCTCCGGCCACTTCCGCTACCACACATTTCGCGCTTTCCTCTCCCTCTGCACTTTCGTCTGGGCGGTTCTCCCAGTGAATAAGTGCCTTTGAAACAATGAAAGTGAACAGAGCCACGGCAGCCATTTGCCAAACTCTTTCGGAATCGAAGAAGACGTAAACCAAACCGACAACCACCGCAGCGTTTAATAGGCAGAATATACAGAAGGCCCGGATGGAAATAATGATCCATAGAAAGGTAAGTTCAAACCCGAGGCCCACCATGACGAACCAAAAGGCCCACGGGCTTGCAATCGAAACCAGCAGCGCCAATCCCGTATAGTATGCCACCCCCCACCAGGCGATAGGGATGCGCAACAGGGTAAAATCCTCAGTTTGCCGACATCCGTTGCCGAACAGACCGCAAAACGCGGCGACCCATCGGATGCGCGTTTCCAAAACGGACAACACGGATACGGCAAGTCCGGCGATTATAAGCACCCAGCACATATACATATTCGCCATTACCATTTCCTCGACCTTCCTCTATGTCTGGAGATGATCCTCTTTTTTTAAGCCCTTTATTTTACAGTGCGGAAAATAAATAGCAATACACCAAACCCTGTATTCTCGACGGTTTTCCTGCCTTTCACCGTCACTGGTACCTACTGTCACTTTACGGACAAACCGGACACATTATGACCAAGTAGATCAGATCCCGGTACAAATTACATGAAAGACCCCATTTGATCCCAGGGAATTTCTGCTAAACATTATAGAATGCAGAAGGACCCTGAAAGCCATCAACAGACCTCTCCCGAACACGGCGGGCACGGGAACCAAAACCATGATCACGGCTCCCATGACCATACTCAGCATCACAAAATGATGATCAGGGATTTCCGGACACGCTTCTGGATTTCGCTGATTGTTACGATCCCCATTCTCATCTTGTCACCAACAGTCCAAAGTATTCTAAGTTATACACTCACGTTTTACCTCGCTGATTATATCCTTTTTGGTCTGTCGGCATTCGTCTATTTCTACGGCGGATGGCCGTTTTTGACCGGTCTGGTCGACGAACTGAAGAAACGACAACCGGGAATGATGACTCTGATCGCCGTTGCCATCACGGTTGCTTTCGGTTACAGCTCCGCAACCACATTCGGCTTACCGGGGAAGACCTTCTTTTGGGAATTGGCCACCCTCATCGATGTCATGCTCCTGGGTCATTGGATTGAAATGAAGTCGGTCGTGAAGGCCTCGGGGTCACTCCAAACCCTCGTGGAGATGATGCCCAGAGAAGCCCACCTTCTAAGAGAGGGTACAACAAAGGATGTCAACGTAGACGAACTGAAACCGGGCAACCTGGTTTTAGTCCGCCCCGGGGAAAAGGTCCCCGTAGACGGTCTGATTACCGAGGGAAAAAGCAGTATCAACGAATCGATGGTCACGGGCGAATCCACGCCGGTGACCAAGTCCCAGGACGATAAGGTTATCGGGGGTACCATAAACGGAAACGGGTCACTGAAGGTTCATGTAGAGCAGGTCGGTGAAGAAGCGTATCTGAGCAAAGTCATTGCAATGGTCCAAGAGGCACAGGAAAAGAAGTCAAAGACGCAACACCTGGCCGACCGCATCTCATTTTGGCTTACCATCATTGCCCTGTCGGTGGGATTCATCACCCTGGCCGGCTGGTTGCTTGCGGGACAAGATTTTGTTTTCGCTCTGGAACGGATGGCCAGTGTCATGGTCATCACGTGTCCACACGCCCTTGGCTTGGCCGTGCCCCTGGTCGTGGCGATTTCGACCGCCATTTCGGCACAA
The DNA here is from genome assembly GCA_964532395.1 of uncultured Desulfobacterales bacterium. GTDB lineage: Bacteria > Desulfobacterota > Desulfobacteria > Desulfobacterales. The sequence continues at coordinate 2,807 of CAZHHS010000250.1, forward strand.
AAGGGACTGCTCATCCGAAATCGTACGGCCTTTGAAAATGCCCGGAATATTACATTGCTGGCCTTTGATAAAACCGGCACGCTCACCAAAGGCAATTTTGGTGTCACCCGCTACGACTCTTTGCACGCGGATCTCGATGACAATCAAATATTAAGATGGGCGGGAAGCCTTGAATCTCAGTCCGAACATCCGCTGGCAG
>CAZHHS010000251.1:0-3003 GCA_964532395.1 uncultured Desulfobacterales bacterium
AACCGTCCCGAACCTGTGACGTTTTCAAAAAGTCGATCAAGTTTGGCTAAGTTCGCTGGAAGTATCTGTGGGCGGGCTGACATTGTTGGAAAAGTTGATGCGCCTACCGGAATAGGGTGGGTTACCAGGAGGTCTGATGAAAAGACGGTGTAGCCATTTGTGGATTTTGGGTGCTTTTATTTTTCTTTCCGCCACGACCTGTTGGGGAGATGCCGGCAAATCCGGCGATTTCGCCAAGTGGCGAGACAGGATGGTGCGGGAGCAGATTGAGAAACGTGGCGTAAAAGATCCGGACGTTCTTGCGGCCATGCAAGCGGTGGAAAGGCATCGTTTTGTTCCCGGTCAATGGCGTCACCGGGCCTACACGGATTCGCCGCTGCCGATCGGCGAAGGCCAAACCATTTCCCAACCTTACATCGTGGCCCTCATGACCGATGCGCTGGACCTGGAAAAGGATGAAAAGGTCCTGGAGGTGGGGACCGGTTCGGGGTATCAGGCGGCGGTTTTGGCGCAAATTTGTGACCATGTGTATACGATTGAAATCAATGAAAAACTAGGTAAACGAGCCAAGGATCTCTTGTCGGAATTGGGATATGGCGACGTTCATGTCAAGATCGGCGACGGATATAAAGGATGGCCGGAACACAGTCCCTTTGATGGAATCATTGTCACCTGTGCCCCGGCGGATATACCAAAACCTTTAAAAGAACAACTGGCAGAGGGCGGAAGGCTGGTTATTCCCGTCGGTGCGGGGTCATTCCAAAAGTTGGTCGTGTTGACGAAAAGGGACGGGGAGTGGGACAAGCGCACGATCGCACCGGTCCGATTCGTCCCGATGCTTAAAAAGGATGGGACCACGTATTGAGTTTTGACAAGTGACTGTGACGAATATTAGCCTCGTGAGGCGCCGACTCATCGAGTGGTACACCTTTCATCACCGGCATCTGCCATGGCGTGAAACGGACGACCCGTACCGGATCTGGGTTTCCGAAGTCATGTTGCAACAAACACAGGTCAGGACAGTCGTTCCGTATTATCATCGTTTTCTTACGCTTTTTCCTACCGTTGAAGATCTGGCCCGCGCAGAGGTGGGGAGTGTGCTGAAGGCATGGGAAGGACTTGGGTATTATGCGCGAGCGAGAAACCTCCACAAAGCCGCCCAAACAGTCTCCACGACTTATGAGGGGAGACTGCCCGGAGACTGGGAAGAATTCAAGAAACTTCCCGGTGTTGGTGATTACATTGCGTCGGCGGTTTTGAGTATTGCTTTTGGTCGCGCGTACGCAGTCGTAGACGGCAATGTGAAACGGGTTCTGTCTCGGCTTTTTTTGATGGAAGAACCAGTGAATTCGGGTGGGTCCTATAAAACCTACAAAACGGCAGCGACCGGGTTCATGGGTGAAGCAAATCCGGGAGTTTTCAACCAGGCGATTATGGAGTTAGGAGCCCTCATTTGCAAACCCTCGAATCCGATCTGTGATCACTGTTGCCTCCGTCGGTATTGTTGTGCTTACGAAAGCCAGGTCGTGTCCGAATACCCGAAGCGCATTGCCCGAAAACCCATTTCTACCTATCATATTGCCGCGGGCGTGGTTCAAAAAGACGGAAGAGTCCTCATTACCCGTCGCAAGTCGGAAGGGCTCTTGGGGGGATTGTGGGAGTTCCCCGGTGGGAAGCTGAAGGACAGCGAGGACGCACGCACGGCGTGTATTCGGGAGATCCGGGAAGAAACGGGTATTGTCGCGGAAATCGATACACATCTTACCCGGGTCAAGCATGCCTACACGCACTTTCGGATTGAAATGGACGTCTTCTGTTGCCGATACGTTTCCGGCAGGGTTCGGTTGAACGGTCCCGAGGCCTTTCGCTGGATCCGAATAAAAGACCTGCCCCGCTACCCATTTCCGAAAGCCAATCTCAAGTTTATCCCACTGCTTCATGACAAAACCGTGAGTTGATGTTGCGGTTGAAAATCGATCTGATTTCTGCAGAAGAAAAAGCCAAGCGTTCGCAGACCTGGCACTCATTCCTCTGGGCTCGAAAAATCTATCCATATGGCCTTTTTTCGGTAGAGTATCGAGATCTTGGTTGGTTGTTACGGAAGCATGACCAACATCCGGTCAGTAATCTATTGAAAACCAAGACCACGCTGGGCTGCGTACAGGCAGAGAGATCTGCACTAACCCTCCGTTACGTATAGTTTCATATAATCTATTAACCCCGGCTATTTTCGGTTTATTATCGAGATCTTGGTTGGTTGTTATTGAGAGATGACCAGGGTCTGGTCAGTAATCTATTGAAAAAGGAGACCACCCTGGAGTACGTATAGTGGCGAAGTATACAAACCTTTAAGGCTATGAAAAAAACCCAATATTTTGTGATTTAGTCGAATTATGATATGCACAACTTATCCAGCTGGACAAAGGTCGGGGACTCATTATCTGTTTCATGAATTAACCAACCCTATGCTTGATTTTGAGGCTTCTTAACAATAATGCAAGTATCGTTGAAAATTCTGAGCCGCCAAAATCTGACTCGCTGAACTGGGGGGCAGGGAGTCAGTACTTCGTGTCAACAAGGTAGCCGGTTCGTCCTGAACAGGACCAGCCGTCCGGAGTCTTGTGCTTGTTGAGTCGGTTCGAATGTTTTTTCCGCCTGAATTTCTTTCCACAGATACCGCACTGATAAATGTATGTCGGGCCCGTTGAACGCGATGAACCAAATGTGCTGCTCCGTGTCGATCGTTTCCGCGGGCTCGACGCGCTCAATTTGCCAAGGGTGCCGTAGCCTCCTCGGCTTGATGAAGATGATCGGCGCTCGGTCGGCGGGATCGACACTGGACCGGAGGGTGTTAGCTCGACCGCGTAGCGTGGCGTAAAGATCTGATTCGTGGTACGCGCGCCTTGAATCCGGTCAATCCGGTAGCTGCGATGTTCGTTCTTATCGACGCTCCAGGCATGCAGGATGATGTTTTCGTCTTTCGTGCGCCGGAGAGAGTAGGGT
>CAZHHS010000252.1:0-2974 GCA_964532395.1 uncultured Desulfobacterales bacterium
CTTCGTATCTTTTCATACCAATGTCGTAACGCGATCAGGTTGCCGATGTAGGCCACATTGTTTAAGACCTTTTGTTTAATCTGGCAGTAGACCCCGGGAGAAAAGTCCATGACACGGCGGACGGCGGCATCTTTGCCGTCATATGCCCCTTGTGCCAAGACGAGTTTGCCTTTGTCGAAGAGGTCTCTCCGGCAAATCACGCCCGCACCGATTACGGTACCGAAGGCAATCTGCAGGGGTCCCACCATCCCCCCCTGGCCGCCCAGAAAGATGGGGGGTTGATCCAACATGACCCCTTGGGGCACATCCCCGATGAGCGAGGCGGTGGCTTTGTCCTGATTGGCCGTATAATTGAAATGGATATATGAACTTCCCACCTCGCTGTGATCGCTTCGGTTGGTTCCGCCGGCCATGAAACAATCACAAAAATTTATCAAGCTCCCCAGCGTGACGTAAGGAAACAAGATGGTGTGCTTCAACCCCACCGCATGGGCACCGCTGGCTTGCTCTTCCAGTAAACAGCCCTCTCTGACCTGGGCCGCCGACCCCATGGCCGCACCCTCGAGAAAGCAGGAACGACAAAAAAAGCCCCCCTTAAGCACCACCTTTGGCCCGAGGTAACAATCCTCCAGGGTAACCGGTGCCTCGGCCCCCAGTTGCACGTCGGGCATAATCAGTGTCTGGCGCCCGATAATCCGGCAGCCCGGATAAACGACCAGTCCGCTGCCGGCGATACGGTCCAGATCCACTTCCTCCCCGATAAATACGGATTCCGGGGCGGGAATGGTTGCCCCCTTTTCGATAAGCCGCAAAACCTTTTGATTGCCATGGACATTCATGGGAGCACAATCTTGTTTAAAACCCATCCCTTGTCAAGACATTTTGCAGTGCGGTTATCCAGAATATCGAAGTGCTTGCCAAAGAAGACCAATGGGGATCGATCCGCCGGTCGGGCAACTGCCTGGATCGTTTAGGCCGTGCGTGCCAAAGATTGACACCGGACGGACCCTTTTGTTAGGCTTCTTCCCATGGATGATATCTTCTTACAACGCCTGGACCGGCTCAGAGAAACATTTTCCGGGGCGGATCTTGATGCCCTGTTGGTGTTCAGCGATGAGAACCGGTATTATCTGAGCGGCTTCTCCGCCAGGGATGGACAATGCGACGAATCCGCAGGGGTGGTTATTGTCGGCCCGTCGAGTCAATTAATCGCCACCGATTCCAGATATGAACACCAAGCACAAAACGAGGCCGGACACTTTGACGTCGTTCGTTATCGGGAAGGGCTGGCCAAAGCGCTGCCTGAAATTGTCACAAGCCTCCACATCACCCGCCTCGGATTCGAAAGTACCCGACTGCCCTATTATCAGTTCGAGAGGATCCACGAACAGCTGAAATCCCTTACCCCCGCGATTTCTCTGGTTCCCAGCCAAGGGCTGGTCGAAGGACTGCGGGTGAGAAAGGATCCTCAAGAAACCGACGCCATAACCGAATCTTTGGGTATCGCCGAATCGGTTTTAAGCGATATACTCACACAGTTTCCGACCACGGCAACCGAAAAGCAAATCGCATGGGAAATCGAAAAGGCCATGCGTGAGCGGGGCGCTGAGGCCATGGCGTTTTCGCCGATCGTTGCCTCCGGACCCAATGCCGCCTTACCCCATGCCGTCCCCACTAATCGCTTGATCAACGAGGGCGGCCCGTTACTTTTTGACTGGGGATGCCGTCTGAACGGTTATTGTTCCGACATCTCGCGTACCATCCGGATCGGATCACGGGATGACAAGTTTCACAAGGTGTTTCAAACCGTCTTGGAGGCCCAACAACTGGCCATTGAAGCCATCAAACCCGGGATTTCCACGCAGGCGGTCGATAAAGTTGCCCGGGACCATATCGCTGCTCAAGGCTTTGGGGGGCATTTCGGCCACGGCCTGGGTCACGGTGTGGGACTCGCCACCCATGAAAAACCCCATTTGAGTCCCTTCAAACCCACCACACTCGAGGTGGGAATGGTCACCACCGTCGAACCGGGCATCTATCTGCCGGGATGGGGGGGCGTGCGACTGGAAAACATGGTGGTGGTGGAAACCGACGGTGCCCGGGTCATGAACACATTGCCACTCGAATTGACGCCGATGGACCGTTCGTAACCCGTGACGACCTTGCATAGGAAAGAAGGCGGACAAATGGACGAGCGTGCCGGGCCGACACTCACCTTCGATCACCTCTCCGATCGATTCATGGATTATCTGGTAATTGAAAAGGGGCTGGCACGCAACACCCTCTCTTCTTATGCCTCGGACCTCAACCTGTATCTGGCGTTTCTCAAGGAAGAAGGTATAGACGACCTGGCGGCCACCGATACGGCGGTTATTTTCAAACACCTGATCGGCTTGCGAAATGCCGGCCTGGGCGCGAGAAGCCGGGCACGACATCTGGTAACCTTGAGAGGCTTTTACCGGTTTTTGGTTCAAGAAAAGGTGCTGGAAACAAATCCCGCCAAACTGGTGGACTTGCCCCGAACCAGCAGAAAGCTTCCCGACGTGCTGAGCATCGACGACATTTCCCGCCTTTTGGATTCCCCGGATGTCACAACCCCCGCCGGTGTGCGAAACGCCGCCATGTTCGAACTCCTCTATGCAGCCGGGCTGAGGGTGTCCGAATTGGTCACTCTCGGCATCACCGACATAAATCTGGAAGCCTGTTTTCTAAGGGTCCTCGGCAAAGGGTCTAAAGAACGGGTGGTACCGATCGGCCAGACGGCCAAAAAACGCGTCGACACCTATCTCCTTTCGGCCCGACCGGCACTCTTGAAATTCAAACCCAGTCCCTATCTTTTTGTCACACGTTTGGCAAAACCGTTGACGCGCCAGGGATTTTGGAAAATTCTCAAGCAGCATGTGCGTCGCGCTTCCATCCCAACGACCGTTACCCCACACACGCTGAGACACTCCTTCGCCACCCATCTTCTGGA
>CAZHHS010000253.1:0-2950 GCA_964532395.1 uncultured Desulfobacterales bacterium
TCAGTGTCTACACCAATCTCCCCCCCCATTTTTTCGGTCAGCTTTTTTGATATGGCAAGGCCCAAACCGGTTCCCTCGTGTTTACGGGTCGTGGAATCATCGACTTGGCTGAAAGATTCAAACAGACAGCCCACGCGATCCCCCGGTATCCCCACTCCCGTGTCAACGACCTCAAACCGAACCACGATTGTGGCACCGTTGTCACTTTCCAGGCCCGCACGGATCAGCACCTCCCCTTGTTCGGTGAACTTGATCGCATTGCCCGCCAGGTTTATGAGAATCTGTCGCAGTCGTCCCGGATCTCCCTTGACGAAAGGCGGAACGTCCGGAGAGATCAAACACGTCATGCACAGGCCTTTCTGGTGGGCCGTCGTCGCCAACATACAGGTAACATCCTCCAGCGTCCGCCGCAGGTCGAAATCAAGGATCTCCAAATCGAGCTTCCCGGCCTCTATTTTGGAAAAGTCAAGGATGTCATTGATCAAACTGAGTAGTGCTTCGCCTGCGTTTCGGACAATTTGGGCATATTCGCGTTGCTTGTCCGTCAGATCGGTATCCAAAAGCAGGCCGGACATCCCGATGACGGCATTCATCGGCGTGCGTATCTCATGGCTCATGTTGGCCAAAAATCGGCTTTTAGCGATGTTCGCCGTTTCGGCTTCCACGGCCATCTCATTTGCCCGCTCAATGGCCTGTTCCAGCTCTCTCCCCACCTCTTCGGCCTTTTCCTTGGCGAGCCTGAGTTCCGTCTCCGTCTGCTTGTGTCGACTGATATCCACGAAACACTCGAGCAGGTGCGCCCGTCCGTCCAGTTCAATCGGATTGACGGTCTTGAGCACATGCATCCGGCTCCCATCGGCCTGGAGGAGAATCCGCTCTGAATTATCGACCTCCTGATGAAGTTCGGTGATCGGGCATCGTCCCCTTTCGGCCGGACAAACGAACTCATGACATATTTTCCCGACAACCTGGTCCTTATCCAACCCGATCATCTGCAAGGCCGCCGGGTTTGCCTCTACAATCGTATGGGTTTCAACATCGATAATCATGACACCCGCCTGCACAGCGGAAAAAATATGCTTGAGCCGAACCTCGCTGTCCCGCAAGGCCTGTTCGATTGCTTTCCTCTCCGTAATATCGGTGATCACGCCGATCAGACCGACGGTTTCCCCTTGGGCATTCCAAAACACGGCTTTGTCAAATATGACGTCTTTCTGGCCGCCTCCCCTGGTTTGCACCTTCCATTCATAAGACTGACTGCCGGGATTTCGAAAGAGTTCATCGTCCTTTTCTGCATATTTCCTGGCAATATCCGACGGCGCGACATCATATATCGATTTTCCAATGATCTCGCCTTTTGGTCGTCCCAGGAACTGCTCAAAGGCTCGGTTACAGCCGATGTAAATGCCGTTGGTATCTTTATAAAAGACCGGGTTCGGGATGGTCTCCAACAGGGTCTCTGCAAATTCCAGTGCATCGACAATCTCCTGCTGCGCCACCCGACGCTCGGTAATGTCCACGTGAGAACCCAAGGCTCTGACCGGGACACCCGCCTCATCCGTAAGAATCGATCCTCGAGCGAGGATCCACCGATAACTCCCGTCCTTATGTTGAAATCGGAATTCGAGTTGCCATGATTCTCTGGCCTCCTCCACCATGGTCTTGACATAATTTACGGTTTTCTCCCGATCGTCGGGATAAATCCGGGTCAGCCACTCCTCAAACGTGTTTCCGATTTCGTGATCCGCGTATCCGATCTGCCGTTTCCACTCCGGGGAATAAAAGACGGCATTCGTTTTCAAATCCCAGTCCCAAAGGCCCACATTTCCGGCTTCAACGGCCTCGGCCTGTCGTAACACGGCTTCATTTAAGGCCGCCTCAGCTTCCTTGCTGTTGGTTATATCCAACAAGACCCCCACGTAGACCTCGGGCCGTCCGTCCCTGGCCCGTTGAATGGTGGTCATGTCTTCCACCCACCGTATGTCGCCGCTACGGGTGAGGATTCGGTACGGCGTGTGGGCCACTCTGTCTTGGTTGCGATCTTCACTGGATGCAGCCACTTCTTGCGTAACCCGGTCCATGTCTTCCGGGTGCACCACCGCCGAATAAGAGACGGCACCCGACAGAAAGTCTTCAGCCGCATACCCGAACAACGTTTCGACGTTTTCGGAAACATATCGAACCGGCCATCCTTCGGCGTTTTCCCAGATAAAAGCGACCACCGGACTTTGATTCAGGATTCGCGTTACACGCCCCAGGGCCTGGATATCTTGAATTTTGTGCAAGGCAAAGGCCAAATCCCCGGCCAGGTCGCAGACAAAATCCTGAAATTCCCCGTCTTTGCACCATACACCGGAAACGGACAGGCAAAGAACCCCAAAGGTGGACCCTTGGAAGGTAAGCCGGCAGCTAATCCCGGAATGCCCTTGATGTGCACCGGCTAGGGGACAGTCGGGACAGGCGGAAGTCGGGTCTTCAAATAGCCATAGGCCGTCTTGGGCGATCGCCCGGCTCATACAGTGAGGAAACTGCCCGAGTTTAAGGCGACTTTCCATCGCCTCGAAACCCTCGATAAATCCGGAAGAGGCCGTCGTCGTAACGGCAGTCCCCGATTCGTCCACCAGTGCGATCCAGGCCGCGCAATAGCCCAAGGTTTCCGTCAAGGTGGCACAGGCGTGATTGATCAAGCGTACCGGATCCGTTTCATTGGTAATCAGCCGATTCATACCACGGATCACGTCCAGAAAATCTTTCAGGTGCCTCCGCTTCTTCTCGGCCTCCCGGTACCTGTGTTCTACTCCTTCCAGTTCCCGGACACGGTTTTCCAGTTGTTCATAGGTCGGTTTCACGGAACTTTACCCGAATCCCGGCAGCTGTTCTCTGTTCACCACAACCTTCATAAATTCCCCGTCAATACTCAATACACTGCCCCCGTTCTTTTCGACTACGG
>CAZHHS010000254.1:0-2944 GCA_964532395.1 uncultured Desulfobacterales bacterium
CGGCGGAGCCGAAGAGGGCGATACCCACCATGTTGCCCGCCAGATGCAAAGCATTGGAGTGAAGCCCCAGAGCCGTCACCGTCCGCCAGACCTCCCCGGCCAAAATACGAGACGCCGACGATGCGTATGTCCGAATCAGCTGCTCCTCGTAATGGCCGACGGCAATCAGGATATACAGAACCATCAGCCCCGCGGCGCCCCAAAGGCCGGCAACGGATTTTCCGCCATAGTGATCTGCTGCAACCGGCACATTGTCGTTCTCCCTGTTTTCGTCCATATACTCCCGAATCACGTCGACCGCTCGGTCGACGTCGCCGCTTTCAACCCAAAGCCCGAATACACCCTTATTGTCTTTTACCACCCGGTGAGCAATACCGGCGGAAGACAACGTCAGCGCAAAGACGTTGGCTTCGTCTTCGTAAAGCCCGTGGAGGAGTTCGATCATAAACTGATGTCCTTGTTTGTAGACAGGATCTACAGGATTGACAGGATGTTTTTGTATGGTTGCCGGTGGCAACCTTGACGGACTTATAAAAACCTCCATATGCCGTCACTCCCGCGAAGGCGGGAGTCCAGGAGTATTCGAAAAGACTATAGGGGTGCCCGCCTTCGCGGGAATGACGAAAATGCAATTTCCGACTTGTTACGACTGCGTCAACCTTACAGACAGGACACAAACCTATTCAAGTTAATCATGAAAATTTTTATCCTGTAAATCCTGTTAATCCTGTCTGACCCTTTTTGTTTCAATCCCCGCCTTCCTATGCCATCGTTAGCATCTCGTCTTGGCAAAGTAAAGGCACCCCGCCCATAGGAGATCACACAGCCATTCCGGCAAAAACTTTGGGGTTGATTTTTTTGCCCATAAAATATAGTTTCTCCAAATCACTCGCCCTATCTTTTTGGCGTGGAAAATCAAACGGATTGGAGACAGTATCTATGGCGGAAAACGTTGAGATGTTGAGAAATGTTGCTTTGGTGGGACATGGTGGTGCCGGCAAAACCTCCCTTGCCGAAGCCCTTCTATACAATGCCGGCGCAATCAATCGCCTCGGGAAGGTCGACGAAGGCCACACCGTGATGGACTTCGAACCGGAAGAGATTCGCCGCAATATCAGCATTAGCACGGCATTTCACCCGTATGTCTGGAAAAAACACACCATCAACGTCATTGACACACCGGGAGACGCCAATTTCTTCGCGGATACCCGCTCTTGTTTGCAGGGAACCGATGGAGCGGTGGTGGTCATAGAGGCGATCGAGGGCTTGAAGGTGCAAACCGAACAGGCCTGGGAAATTGCGGACCAACTCAACATTCCAAGACTTGTCTTCGTCAACAAGATGAACCGGGAACGGGCTGATTTTTTCAAGACCTTATCGGACATATCCGAGAGTTTTGGAACCAAGCCGGTTGTGGTTCAGATTCCTATCGGTACGGAAAATGATTTTGAAGGCGTTGTGGATCTCGTCAGCCAAAAAGCGCATGTTTACGATGAAAACGGCAAGCCCACCGTAAAGGAGATTCCCGGGGACCTCCAGGATACCGTGAATACACATCGAGAAAAGCTTATGGAGGATATTGCCGAAGGCGACGATGCGCTACTCGAAAAATATCTGGAAGGACAGCCATTGACGGATGAGGAACTTACCAAGGGACTTCGTCAAGGCACATTGAACGGTACCTTCGTGCCCGTTTTGTGTGGGGCGGCCACAAGTAACATTGCCGCAGACCTCCTGATGGATTACATCAATGCCTGCCTGCCCTCTCCGCTGGAAAAAGCGGCCCTTCCCGCTGAGGATGCCGCCACGGGGGATCCGGTGGAGATATCACCAAAAGCGGAAGAGCCCTTCGCAGCGCTGGTTTTCAAAACGTTGGCCGATCCCTATTCGGGCAGGCTGAGTATTCTCAGGGTCTTTTCCGGAACGCTAAATTCAGACAGCGGGTTCTATAACAGCACGAAAGAAACCAAAGAACGCTTCGGCCAACTCCTGCAAATCGCCGGCAAGGAGCAAAAACCCCTGGCTTCGGCCGGCCCCGGAGACATCGTAGCCATTGCCAAGTTAAAGGAAACCACCACCGGGGACACGGTTTGCGATGAATCTCGTAAAGTCCGTTTCAAGACCCTGCCGCCCTCGCCGACACTGATTTCCTACGCCATCACCCCAAAATCGAAGGGGGATGAAGACAAGATATTTACGTCCTTGACGAAGTTGTTGGAAGAAGATCCCACGCTGAAAATGGACCGGAATGCGGAAACCAAGGAGATCGTGATTTCGGGCATGGGTCAGATTCACATCGAAACGATGGTGGAAAAACTCAAACGCAAGTTCGGTGTCGAAGTGGAACTCAATACACCGAAGATTCCCTATAAAGAAACCATTAAGAAATCGGCCAAAGGTGTGGTCTACCGGCACAAGAAACAGTCCGGTGGTCGGGGGCAGTTTGCAGAGGTGCATTTCGATGTCTCCCCGCTGCCCGAAGGAACGGGTTTTGAGTTTGAGGAAGCGCTCGTGGGTATGAATGTGCCCCGCAACTTCGTCCCCGCCGTGGAAAAAGGTATTGTTGAAGCCATGGATTCGGGCATCCAGGCCGGTTACCCCGTGGTAGATGTAAAAGTACGCTTCTATGACGGCAAATCCCACGAGGTGGATTCTTCGGAAATGGCCTTCAAGATTGCCGCATCCATGTGTTTTAAAAAGGGTCTGGAAGCCGCCAACCCGACCATGCTGGAACCGATCATGACTTTAACCGTAACGGTGCGGGAAGATTTCATGGGTGACGTCATCGGCGATTTGAACAGTCGCAGAGGCAAGGTGTTGGGGATGGAAGCCAAGGGAAAAAACCAGGTTATCCGCGCTCAGGTCCCCATGGCCGAAATACAGCGATATGCCCCGGACCTGACCTCCATGACCGGCGGCAGAGGGACCTTCGTGGCCGAATTCG
>CAZHHS010000255.1:0-1780 GCA_964532395.1 uncultured Desulfobacterales bacterium
CTGGAAACCGTAGCGATGAAGATCTTACTCATTTACCCCTACCCTTTGTTCGACCGGAGCAAGTCCCACGAGGAAGACATCACCGTCCCCCCCATCGGTCTCTACACGATCGCCGCCGTATTGAAGGCACACCGGTTCGATGTCGAGGTCCTCAACTGGTCCAATATCCACAAAACCCCCCATCACGTGGCTGAGACCTTTCGCAGAGAGCGGCCGGACCTGGTGGCCTTCTCGATACTCAACGCCAACCGGTGGGGCGGTATCGAGTTGGGGCAAATCGCCAAGCAAATCGATCCGCAGGTGACGGTGGTCTTCGGTGGAGTGGGCGCATCCTTTCTGTGGGAGCATTTGCTGACCCATTTTCCGGTGGTCGACGTGGTGGTGATCGGAGAAGGCGAATACACCTTTCTCAATCTCGTAAACGCCCTGGAAACCGGGGATTCGGGGTCCTTCGAGCAAATCCCGGGCATCGCGTTTCGAAAGGGGGGGGAAATTCGAAAGACGGACCCGGCCCCGTTCATCCAAGACCTGGACGCCCTTCCCATCCCCGCCCGCTACTTTACCTATCATCATGTGGTATCCTCACGCGGTTGCCCCGGGCGGTGTACCTTCTGTGGAAGTCCCACGTTCTGGGCTCGGCGGGTACGCTTTCGGTCACCGGAGAATTTCGTAGAAGAGTTGGAATTGTTGTACCAAAAGGGCGTCCGCTTTTTCTATTTTTCCGATGATACCTTCACCCTCAACAAACAGCGGGCCATCGCCATCTGTAAACAGATCCTCGCCCGCGGCTTGGCCATTACCTGGTTTGCCATTTCCAGAGCCGACTGCGTCAACGAATCCGTCTTGTATTGGATGCGCAAGGCGGGATGTATTCAAATCAGCTACGGCGTCGAAAGCGGCTCCCCCCGCATGCGGGCGGTCCTGGGCAAGCCGTTGAAGACGGACCACATCAAAACAGCTTTTTCGTTGACGCACCGATTCGGTATCCTGGCCCGCGCTTATTTCATCTACGGCGCACCGGGAGAGACATGGGAAACGATTCAAGAGACGGTTGCGTTGCTCAAGGAGATCAAACCGCTTGTGGTTATCTCCTATATCCTGGAAATCTATCCGGGTACCCAACTGTATGCCGATTTTCTGGCTCGCACCAACCAGACCGACGACATGTGGCTGGAGCGAATCGAAGGCATTTGTCATTTCGAGGTGGATCCGGCGTTGACCCAAGACGATGTGCTGGCATTCGGCAGAACCATCCGGGAAGCTTTGTACGCAAACCTGTCCGGATTCACCGACGCCCTGGCCCTGGTGGATGACCCGGCCTTTTACGAGATGCACGGGGATTTTTGCTCCCGGCTGGCGATGACTTTCAGCCACGGGGACTACGCAAACATCGAGCAGATAACAGGGAGACGGGAGATCGCGGAAGACTTGTTCAAAAGGGCTTTGTCCTATGCCCCGATGGAGCGCGCCTTTCTGGGACTGGCGCTACTCAAACAACGGGACGGAAATGTGCAGGAAACGGTCCGTCTACTGGAGGAGGGCTTGGGCCACTTTCCGGAAAGCGAGGGGTTGAATATTTGTCTGGGCACCCATTACATGAACCGGGAGAAATTTACAGAGGCATTACGGATTCTGCATCGGTTTGAGCAATCCCGCCAGGCACTTGACCGCATTGCCCTTTGCTATCAGGCCCTGGGGGACACCAAACAGGAGGCAGTGTTCCGGGATAAGGCCCGGTCATTGGAAAATCGATCGTGACCGCCTCGGCCACCAGCTGGAC
>CAZHHS010000255.1:1880-2940 GCA_964532395.1 uncultured Desulfobacterales bacterium
AAGCGGGCCAGAACTCACGGATTTCGTAAGCGGATGTCTACCAAGGAAGGAAGAAGAATTATTCGTCGGCGCCGGGCGAAGGGAAGAAAACGATTGTCCGTATAGAAAGGCACGTAAGACTTGAGCCGCTTTTCCTTTTCGAAGGAAGACAGACTTCTTAACCGGTCTCACTTTCTCAGATTGGCCAAGGACGGAAGGCGGGTTCACGCCGAACACTTTTTGATCACCTATTGTGGGAACCGCAGCGGGAGATCCCGGTTGGGGGTCACGGCAAGTAAGAAGGTCGGCAAAGCGGTTAAGAGAAATCGTATCAAACGTCTGGTCCGTGAGTACTTTCGTTTACACAGGGATGAACTGCCCGGCACCGTGGATCTGAACATTATCGCCAAAAAAGGGGCGGCGGAGTTGCCGTCGCGGCAAGTGAATCAATCGCTGGAAGGTTTGTTTCGTAAGCTCTCACTGGATTTCTCGGAATGAAGACGTTGTTGTTGATATTTATCAGAACCTATCAATATATCTTTTCTCCAATCTTCACCCCGACCTGTCGCTTTTATCCCACATGTTCCCAGTACGCTCGAGAGGCCATTACCCGTCACGGCGCGCTGAAGGGCACTTACATGGCGGCCAGGAGACTTTTGCGATGTCATCCTTTCTGTCCCGGCGGTTTTGATCCGGTTCCATAGCGCTCATGCAAAAATGGATTGCCTGGTGGGTTTTGCCCGGTGATCTGTCCGTTCACGTCGTCTGCGATGGCCCGGTTTTCAATATTTCAAAAAAATGAGACCCACAGATCCGTACGTGGATCACTGTGGTTAAATACGATTTGATCAGAAATGCAGAGTTGTCAGAAATTCAGGGAGAATTGGGTTCATGTCCATGGAACTTAGGATGTTGTTGGCGATCGTATTGTCTTTTGTCGTGTTCTTTGTGTTTCAGTCCATGTTCGGTACACCGCAGCCAAAGCACCCCCCGAAGCCGGTAACGCCTCAAGAGACCGATGCCCCGACATCACCGAAAACGGAAAGCCGGGTTCAACCCTTGTCGGACGCGCCGGCCCTGA
>CAZHHS010000256.1:0-2932 GCA_964532395.1 uncultured Desulfobacterales bacterium
ACGGTATGCAGGGACGTGTTCGAAACTGGTCATCGAATCGGCTACACCGGGAATTGAAGACCGGGGGGAAAGACAGAATCGGCTGAAATTGGACCGGACGCGCGCCCAAGAATTGCAGGCCCGAGGGCTGCCGGACTTTCTCCGCCGGTGGTACCGTCAACCCATTTTCGATTCGATCGCCGAATCCCCATCCCGATTGGAAATGATGGTTCGGAAACGATCCGGCAACGATCCTGCCCAATTGGCGCGTGCCCTCGTGGGGATGAGTGTGGGCGGGCAAAGGCCGCTGTGGAAAGCGTTGTCCGAGCTCGACGTTCCGGTGTTGCTGTTGGCGGGACGAAGGGATCCCAAATATGTGGAGATCATTCAGGCAATGGCCGCCGCGCTGCCTCGTGCCACGACAGAAATCGTGCCGGCGGCCGGTCACGCCGTGCATATCGACGATCCCATAGGGGTTGCCCGCCGTATCGATCAGTTCATTTCAAACCATGAAAATGGCCCGTCGTGATGAGGTGAAAACACGGCCGGGCGCCCGGTGCAAAAGACAAGCTCCCCCGGTCTATGGTCCCAGGGGGCTTGACGGGAGTCCAAACCCGTCGTATTGTACGCCAATTTAATAGGAGCCTATGCTGCCGATGAAATCAATAGAAGAAATTACCTTGCTCTATGAGATCAGCGAGGCGCTGAAGATAAGCCTTGACCTTAAGAAATCGCTCTACCAGGTGCTCGACATCCTGACCAAGAGCACGCCGATGGAGCGAGGTACCATCACCATCATGAATCCGTTGCGAGACGAGGTTCACATCGAAGTCGCCCATGGCCTGTCCCGGACGGCGATGGAACGGGGTAGATATAAACCCGGGGAGGGGATAACGGGCCGGGTGATACAAACGGGGCAATCCGTGGTGGTGCCCAAAATCAGCGAGGAGCCGGACTTTCTGGATCGGACGGCGGCCAGGCGATCTGCAGGCGGTCAGGAACTGTCATTTGTCTGCGTGCCGGTTAAGAAGGGAAACCAGGTCGTGGGGACACTCAGCGTGGATCTGCCGTTTGATCCGGAGTCTTCGCTTAAGGAAAGTGACAAGTTTCTGTCCATCGTGGCGACGATGATTGCTCAACATGTGATTAACCTGGAAACCATTCAAGTGGAAAGGCAGCAGTTGCGGGAGGAGAACAAGCGGCTCCGTCAAGAGCTTTCCAACAAGTTCCGCATCACCAATATCGTGGGCAACAGTAATAAGATGCGGGATGCCTTTCAGATGATTTCCCAGGTATCCAAGAGCAATGCCACCGTATTGATACGGGGTGAGAGCGGCACGGGAAAAGAGTTGGCCGCCAACGCAATTCATTATAACAGCATGCGTTCGAAAAGCCCCTTTGTAAAGGTTAATTGTGCCGCCTTGCCATCCAACTTGATCGAGAGCGAACTTTTCGGCCATGAGCAAGGTGCTTTCACAGGGGCGGTTCGTCGGAAGCGAGGCAAGTTTGAGTTGGCAAATAAAGGAACCATATTCCTCGATGAAATCGGCTCCATGGACCCGGAAGTTCAAGTCAAGCTGTTGCGGGTTCTTCAGGAACGAGAGTTTGAACGGGTGGGGGGGTACGAAACCATCAGCACGGATGTGCGCATTATTGCCGCTACCAACAAAAACCTGGAAAAGGCGGTGGAGGAGGAGGTCTTTCGCAGCGATCTTTATTATCGACTCAATGTGTTTCCCATTTATATGCCCCCTTTGCGGGAGCGAAAAACCGACATCCTTCTCCTAGCCGACCATTTTTTAGAAAAATACGCCAAAGAAAACCGGAAAGTCATCAGCCGGTTTTCCACTCCTGCCATTGACATGCTTATGCAATACCATTGGCCGGGAAACGTCCGGGAACTGGAGAACTGTATTGAACGGGCGGTCCTCTTGTGTCAGGAAGGCGTCATTCATAGCTATCATTTGCCGCCCACCATTCAGACCGCAGAAGAATCGGGCACACTCCCCGACGGGTCTATGGAGGATGCCGTGGGAAAGCTGGAAAAAGAGATCATTATCGATGCCCTGAAAACCACCCGGGGGAACATGGCCAAGGCGGCTGAGCTTACCAAGACGACAGAGCGAAAATTTGCCTACAAAGCGAAAAGGTATGGCGTCGATTACCGCCTGTATCGATAGCCACCAGCCTGTGTCATGAGTGGTCTTGCCGACGTTGAGTTTTCCTCTTACACTGACTCGGTTTCCCGGGCGCTGGACGCAATTGACGCCCGGGACCGATTCCGGGGGGCCTCTGCGGTGCTGATCAAGCCCAACCTGGTTACAACGTCCCCCCATCCCGTGACTACGTCCTTTCAGTGTTGTGCGGCTCTGATAAGGTATATCCAAACGTGCTCACCACAGGCCGATATCGTGATCGGTGAAGGAACCGGAGATCCTGCCTGCCAGACCTCTGAGGTGTTCGATTTGCTGGGCTACGGAAGGCTTTGTTCCGAGTACGGGGTCGGTCTGGTGGATCTTAATGAAGCACCGGTCAAAAAACTTACCAATACCCGGTGCCGGTTGTTTCCCGAGATATACCTGCCGGAGATTGTTTTTACGCATTACGTTGTCTCTGTTCCCGTGCTTAAGGTGCACTCGCTGGCGGGGATGACCGGCACCCTCAAGAACATGGTCGGTTTGGCCCCGCCGGCTTATTATCGCCGAGGATCCGGCGGCTGGAAAAAGTCCTTTTTTCATACGGACATCCATCAGGCCATCCGGGAATTGAACAGTTATCGGACGCCCGATTTGTCGTTGGTGGATGCCAGCGTGGGGCTGGCCGATTTTCACCTCGGCGGTCGCCGGTGCGAGCCGCCGGTCGGCAAGATCTTGGCCGGTATCGATCCTGTGGCAGTGGATCGCATGGGCGCCGAATTATTGGGCCTGGACTGGGAGTCGATACCCTATTTGCA
>CAZHHS010000257.1:0-2917 GCA_964532395.1 uncultured Desulfobacterales bacterium
CGTAACTCATGGTTGAGCTCAACCAGACCTTCCAGCATGCTCATCATGATGACTTCCAGGTGCCGTTTTACGGAAAGCAATTCTTTAGTGACTTCGCGCAGATGGGTATGGTGTCCGTTCCCGTTGTCTCCGTCCGGCGTCTGTACCACCGACGGGTCCTCTATGCCCAATACGCCCAGCACCTTTGCGGCCATCTGAGCAAACGGCCCCTTGGTGATATATTTATCCGCTCCGAACTCGCATACCGGTTCCATCTCCGCTTCAGCAATAGCGGACAGTACTACCAAGAAAACTTCTTTGAGATGAGGTGTCCCCCGAACCATCTCACATAGCTTGCGCCCATCGATATTGGGCATTACCAGGTCGATGAACGCCACGTCAGGCGTAAAGTCTTTTAGGACCGCCAAAGCATCCAGACCGTCCTTTGCGGTTTTTACCTCATAACCGTGCTTTGACAAGAGCTGCCACATGAATTTCAAAATGACGGGATGGTTGTCTACAACCAATACCTTCCGCTTATTCCGGAGACTCAAGGCGTCCTCCCACGACCCGATTCCTTCCTGACTCTTTGGCGCGATAAAGGTGTTGGTCTACCTGCCGAATCACATCCTCCGGCGAAACCCCGTCAACGGTGGCCGGGTCATAGGTTACCACACCAAAGCTGGCCGTAATATGAAGGTTATCACTTTCCGGGCCCACGGTTTTGTCGGCCAAAGTCTTTCTCAGTCTCTCCGCTACCGCCATGGCTCCTTGGGTCTCCGTTTCAGACAAGACAATCAAAAACTCTTCTCCGCCGTACCGGGCCAACCAGTCTACATCGTTTCGGATACCGTCCGTAAGTGACCGGGATACACTTTTCAGGACGTCATCTCCCACCAGATGTCCGAATGTATCGTTTACACGCTTAAAGTGATCAATGTCACACATGATGACGGACAGGGCATGATTGTATCGCTTCGCCCGACCGACTTCTTCCGGAAGGCGACTCATGACGTACCCACGGTTGTAGACCTGGGTCAAAGGATCGGTAATTGATAATAGCTTGATATCCTTATTCGCCTCTCTTAAGGACCGCTCCAAACGCAAAATCCGCTTTCCCGTTCTTAGCCGGGCCATCAGTTCCGCTTTGTGGAAAGGTTTAACGAGATAATCATCCGCTCCGGCACCTAAGGCGGCGATAATGTCGTCCTTGGAATCCTTGGAGGTTAAAAATACGATGTATACATATCCGTCTGAAGCATTCCCGCGAATGGCTTCACACAGTTCCAGGCCATTCATTCCGGGCATCATCCAGTCGGTTATGACGATGGGGAAAAATGTCTGCTTAAAGATGGTTAGGGCTTCCTCCCCGTCGCGGGTGGCCACCACCTTGTATCCCGTCTTCTCCAGCGTCTTTTCCAGCAACCCCCGGGACACCGGATTGTCCTCGGCAATCAAGACCGAAAAGCCGGCCTCGGAGTCAGCAACTGTATCTTTCACGCCAGCCTTCACACCTTCCATCTCATCGGCACCCCCAACAGTCGGCTTTGAACGCATGGGTTATAGGGTTCCTCATCGGATCGGTCGTATTAAGGCACCGACCCTTGACACATCTGCGGCGCCGATTCTCCGCTATCCGCCGGGCCGATACGTGTTAAACGCTTCGCTGATGGCCACGAGGTCGCTCTTTATGGCTTCGGCCTGTTCCCAACTGCCGTCCAAGACGTTTTGCCGCGCATTCATCTCGATCTCTTTGGCCAGGACCTGGGTATTTTCAAATCCCAGCCCTGCCGCCGCCCCCTTTATGGAATGGGCGGCTTCGGCGACCTGTTGCGGCGTTTCGGAAGAAAGGCCGGACTCCAGTCTGGCCAAGTCGGCATCCGTACTTTCCATAAAGAGTTCAACCAGCTCAAGGTATTCGCCGGTCTCCAGACCAAGCGCTGTCGCCTGGCTATTCAAATCCATGCCTACCTCCTTGCATAAAACACCCAGGGAATGTTCCAATGCCCCTTTTCTCCGGATATGTCGTCGAGAGCCCTAAAATTAAACGGGCCATGTCGCTTCATAGGCCGCCCCGGACCTCGGGTTGGTGGCCCGTCCCACCTCCCGTTGGAGCCAATCCGGTACGGGCAACTGATAGTATTCCATGATACGAACGGCTTCTTGCGGGGAGATTTTTAGATTCTGCCCAATGTGAAAGGCTCGCACATGGTCCTTCCGGATCCAATTTCTGATCGTTTGCCGCGTCACCCCGAGCAACGAGCCCACCTCTTGGGTGGACAAGTATCGCGTTTCCATACCTATCCCCTTTGCAAATTTGCCCGATTTTCCGGATTTTGTGCAATAGCAGTGCCAATCCGTCCCGGCTTAGGGTTCGCGCACCGGGCAAACCGGCCACAAGGCGGATTATCTGGCTGTCAACGGCAGGGGTGTACGAATTACCCGACGTGCCTTGACCAACCGAATCTCCACGCCATCGGACAGGTCACCTACAAACATCGGTAGACTTCGTCAATTGCTTGACACCACCATCGACGCTATTTTGACAATGGTAGTGCCGCCGCGTGATAAGTCACCCATTTCGCCTCAATTGACTACAACTAATTGGGAGATGATCCATAAAAAAGCCCCGCCGGGCAGCCTCACCCGACAGGGCTTTAAAGGAGGTGTGAAGGAAGGAAAGGAGGAGAAAACTTCAACCTCACTTGTCTATTTCTTCAAGCAAAGCTTGTGCCAGAACGGCGTCTATTTCACTGCGCCGCCCTTTCTATTCCGTTCCGGCCTTCGTGTTAAATTTCTTGACTTTTTAGACCCCATTGCCGATAACAATTAAAAGTCAACTAGTTGTACATATACTTAGACAACAGATGCTTCTCACGCTTTTGAAGATGTAAGGGTATGTTATGTATGTAATTGGTTATTTTCTGCACGCCCTGGG
>CAZHHS010000258.1:0-2912 GCA_964532395.1 uncultured Desulfobacterales bacterium
CCTTTCTACCGGTTCCCTCCTGAATCACCGCGACCAACATGTCGGTGACCACCGCAGCGCCCTCCGAACTCATGACGGCTTGTTTCACCGGCGTTTGTCTCCAGACATTTCGCTCTTGTCGATCAAGAACCTCGGTGACGCCGTACGGCTTAATCCATATCCCTCCTCTGGGAAACGTGGCGTATGCTGCGGTGAGCTCGAGAAGGGTTACCTCAGACGTACCCAGGACCAAAGACAAATCGGGGGCCAAGGGGGAGGTGATTCCCATCTTGTGGGCGAAGTCGATGGCCGTGACCGGCCCCAGTCTATTTAGCAGCCGCACGGCCGGAATGTTTTTGGACAACGCCAAGGCCTTGCGGAACGTGATTTCTCCCATGTACTTTTGAGAAAAGTTGGTGGGCGCCCAGTCTTGGTTCTTTACGCCGCTTTTGTAGGCCACGGGCGCATCCCAAAGCATATCGTTTTGAGAAAACCCTTTTTCTATGGCAAGGGCGTAAACCAGCGGTTTAAAAGCCGACCCGGGTTGCCGGAGTGCCATCGTGGCGCGATTAAAAGGGCTCTGGTCGTAATCCCTGCCGCCCACCAATGCCAAGATCTCGCCGCGATCCACATCCAGGCAGACCAATGCCGCCTGGAGACGACTGTCGGGCAGACCCCGGCGCTTCATGCGCTCCGCCAAATTCCGCACTCCCCTGTGAACCGCCCGTTCCGCCGCTTTTTGCATCGTGTAGTCCAGGGTCGTATAAATGGATAGGCCCTGCTTGTAGAGGGCGGTTTCGCCTAACTCCCTTTCCAGTAAGCGAGCGATATGGGCCACAAAATAGGGTGCTTTGGGCCGCCTCTCTTTCCGGGGGGCCAAGCGGACCGGGGCGGCTTTGGCCGAGTCGAATTGAGCTTGAGTTATCACCTGATTGGCGGCCATTTGATGCAATACGATGTTGCGGCGTTTCTTGGCCAACGGCTTGTTCACCAACGGGGAATAGCGGGAAGGGGATTTGGGCATGCCGGCGATCAGGGCCGATTCCGCCAGCGTAAGGTCCGCCACTGTTTTTCCAAAAAATATGCTTGCGGCGGCCTCCACGCCGTAGGCCCCGCTACCGAAATAGATCTGGTTTAAATAGAGTTCCAGAATTTCGTCTTTCGTGTAGCGCCGCTCTATCTGGAAAGCCAAAAAAGCCTCCTTGAGCTTGCGCAGAATCGTCTTTCGCGGTGTCAGAAAGAGCGTTTTGGCCAGTTGTTGGGTAATAGTGCTTGCCCCTTCCACGTAATCGCCGGCCATAATATTTCGTATAATGGCCCGCATGATGCCTTGTACATCCACACCGGGGTGGTCATAGAATTTGGCGTCTTCGGTAGCCAAGATCGCCTTTTTCAGCTGCCATGGCATTACCTCCAGTGGTACGGGCTGACGTTTTTCGGTGAACAACTCGGAGAGCAGTTCCTTGTCCGCCGAATAGATTCGCGTAATCGCTGCGGGTTGAAATGCCTCTAAACTCTCTATTTGAGGCAATTCCCGGGTGAGAGCCAACATAAACCCTAGGCCGCACCCCAGAAAGACGGCCAAGGTGAGCCCCAGCACCCCGTAAAGAATATGTGGTCGCCTGATTCGCATTTGCTGTTAGTGCACCCCGCATGTCTCTTTAACCCCGCAGTCTTGCACATCTTCTTCCCCAGGACAACCGGATTTGGTGGACCTAAAAAGGTTGATTTTTAAGCGTGTCCAATATAGGGGTTACATGATAAAGATATGGTGAAAACATGCAACAATGAGGCCTGTCCGTTATGTCAGGAAACGGTGGTTTGCGTTGTAGACAAAGACCCCCGGCGGGATTACCTTTTTTGTCGGAACTGCAAATTGATATTTGTCCCCAGCGTTTATTTTCTTTCCCCGCAAGCGGAAAAGGAGCGCTATGATTTGCATGTCAACGGTCCGGAAGACATAGGCTATCGGCGTTTCCTGGGACGGTTGTTCCATCCCATGGAGAAGATTCTTTCGCCTGACAGCCATGGGCTCGACTTCGGTTCCGGACCGGGACCTACCTTGTCGGTCATGTTCGAAGAAGCGGGCCATTCGGTGGCGGTTTATGATCGCTTTTATGCACCCGATCCTCAGGTCTTCCGCCGACAGTATGATTTTATTACGGCCACCGAGGTGCTGGAACATTTGCAGAATCCGCGAGACGAATTGAACCGGCTGTGGCGATGCCTGAAGCCCGGAGGCTGGTTCGGTGTTATGACCCAGCTGGCACTCGGACCGGATCGGTTTTCCCGCTGGCACTACAAACAGGATCCCACACATCTGCGCTTCTTTTCTCGAGCCACGGTGAGATGGTTGGCTGATCTATGGGACGCGGCGATCCGGTTTGTTGCCCACGATGCCTTTTTATTTCATAAACCTTCCGGGATGCAGGGATGAAAGAGAGTCTTCAGGCGGGATTGAACTTTGGGCTGACGTCCGGCGTGATTACCACCTTGGGATTGATGGTCGGCCTTCACTCCGGTACACACTCAAGCCTGGCCGTGATCGGCGGTATCTTGACCATTGCCATAGGGGATTCCATGTCGGATGCTCTCGGCATGCATATCAGCAAAGAAGCGGAAAACGTCTATTCGGAAAAGCAGCTATGGACGGCCACAGCGGCCACCTTGATTTCGAAGTTCGTCATGGCCGCCACGTTTATCATCCCCGTGCTTGTGTTTGAACTCGGGATGGCCATTGCGGTCAGTATTTTTTGGGGGCTGAGTGTGCTCACAGCCCTGAGTGTTTACCTGGCCCGGGCACAACGGGGTCGAGTAATCAAGGTCGTAGGTGAACACCTGGGCATCGCTTTGGTGGTTATTGGTCTCACCCATTTCGCCGGGGTCTGGGTGGCCCGGACCTTCATGTAAAAGGGACCCGTCAGGTCCCGGAG
>CAZHHS010000259.1:0-2885 GCA_964532395.1 uncultured Desulfobacterales bacterium
CGCGTCCCCTCCTTGCGAACCATTCCGTTTATTACAAGCTAAGTTCGTTGGAAGGCCTCACGACCTTTAAAACGCCTATCTTAAACCATTAATACAAAACCCCTGCCCGAAGCAAGCCAAATTGCCCTCAAAGCCACTATCTCCGTCTTGCCCTTTGGCGGCGTTTCATATAGTGTACCCGGGCATGAAACCGATCGTAGCCATCGTCGGGCGGCCGAACGTCGGCAAGTCCACGCTGTTCAATCGCCTCACACGGTCCAAAACAGCCTTGGTGGACGACTTTCCCGGAGTCACCCGTGATCGCATTTATGGAGATGCTTGTTGGGACGGCGTCACCTTCACGGTGGTTGATACCGGCGGGTTTCCGGAATTCGAATCCCAAGACTTCGCCCCCCTCGTACGCTATCAAGTCGAGCAGGCCATCGAGGCGGCAGATGCCATTTTGATGCTTTTTGACGGCCGACAAGGCGTTACCCCATCGGACAAAGATCTGGCCCAACGGCTTCGGGAAACCCGGAAAGCTGTTTTTTATTGTGTCAACAAGATAGACGGCCCCCGGCAGGAGTCATTCTTATCCGATTTCTACGCCCTCGGTATCGATCGCTTCTACCCGCTGTCGGCGGAGCACGGATACGGCCTCCAGAGCTTGATGGACGAAATGATTGAGGCCTTCCCCGCAGGTGAGGAGGCGGAACCCGGGGGCCGGCAGGTCCGCCTGGCGGTCGTGGGTCGACCCAACGTGGGAAAATCTTCCTTGATAAATTGCCTGCTGGGCGATAACCGCTTGGTGGTCAGTGAGCAACCCGGCACGACCCGCGATGCCGTTGACACGGTCTGCAAAGTGGACGACCAGGAATATCTCCTGATTGACACGGCCGGGATTCGGAGGAAGAAGAGCGTACGCCAAAAACTGGAGAAATTTTCCATCCTCAAGTCTCTGAAGAGCTTAAACCGCTGTCACATTGCTGTTCTCATGCTGGATGCCACCGCCGGCGTAACCGATCAGGATGTCCGCATTGCCGGTTATATCGCGGAACGGCGACGGGCATGTATGGTCCTGCTAAACAAGTGGGATCTGATCGAAAAGAACGCCACTACGGCCAAGCGACACATCGACGCCGTCAAGGACCGGCTGAAATTCATGCGTTACGCCCCCGTATGGACCGCCTCTGCACTGGAAGGTCGTCGTATCTTTCGGATCTTTGACCAGACAAAGACCTTGTATGAACAATATACCACCCGGATCGGCACGGGTCGACTGAACCGGATCATTCAAGACATCATCTATCACAATGAACCGACGATCTATCGTGGACGACGCATCAAGTTTTACTATGCCACCCAGACCTATACGGCGCCGCCCACGTTCGTTTGTTTCGTCAACTATCCGGAAGGCATTCATTTTTCTTACAAACGGTACGTCACCAACCGGCTTCGGGAGATCGTGGGGTTGGACAAAACCCCCGTCCGTTTGATTTTCAGAAAACGGGAGAAGAAGTGAACGGGGACACCTAAAAAAATGGACCTATTCGAACACGCGGACACGGAAGCACGAAAAGAGGGCCAGCCCTTAGCGGAACGGATGCGGCCCCGCTATATAAACGAATTCATCGGGCAGCGGGACCTGCTCGCCAAAGGCAGTCTGCTTCGAAACGCCATTGATGAGGACCGGCTTTTTTCGATGATTTTTTGGGGCCCGCCGGGATCGGGCAAAACCACGCTGGCCAGAATCATCTCTCGGGAGACCCGGTCTCACTTCGAAACCTTCTCCGCCGTGCTTTCCGGTATCAAAGAAGTTCGCCACGTGATCGACCGGGCCAAGGAAGCCCGCCAGTATTATCAGAAGCGTACGGTCCTCTTTGTCGACGAGCTCCACCGGTTCAATAAGGCCCAACAGGACGCTTTCCTGCCCCACGTGGAAAGCGGGCTCCTGACCCTGATCGGAGCCACCACGGAGAACCCGTCTTTTGAGATTATCGCCCCCCTCCTGTCCAGGGTCCGCATCATGGTACTTGAACCCTTTTCCGAGGAAGACCTGACCGAGATCCTCACCCGGGCGCTAAAAGACAAAAAGAACGGTTTGGGGGGATTGAAGCTCACCGTGGAACCCGATGCCCTTGACTACCTCGTCTGGGCGGCTGACGGAGATGCACGGGCGGCGCTCAACAACCTGGAGGCCGCCGCGTCCCTCGTTGTGGAAAAACCGGAAACGGAGCGAATGGTTACCGTCGAACTCGTCGAAAACGCCCTTCAAAAGAAGGCCCTGCGCTACGACAAGACCGGTGAAGAACATTACAATCTGATATCCGCCCTCCACAAGAGCCTGCGGGGCAGCGATCCCGACGCCGCGCTTTATTGGCTCGCCCGAATGATCGCCGCCGGAGAAGACCCCCTCTATATCGCCCGCCGTATGGTCAGATTCGCTTCGGAAGACATCGGAAACGCCGATCCGCAGGCTTTGACTGTGGCCATGACCGCCATGCAGGCCTTCCACTTCATCGGCCTGCCGGAAGGCGATTTGGCCCTCGCCCAGGCCGCCGTCTATCTGGCCACCGCCCCCAAAAGCAACGCCCTCTATGCGGGAATGGGTAGCGTAAAGCGGAGCATCAAAGAAAGCGGCACCCTGTCCGTCCCCCTTCATATCCGAAATGCGCCGACCAAACTCATGAAAGCGTTGGAATATGGAAAAGGCTACAAGTACGCCCATGCCTATGAAGATGCCTACACCCCCCAGGATTATCTCCCGGAAGCGCTCCAAGGCACCATTTTCTATTCCCCTACCAATAGAGGCTACGAAAAGACCATCAAGGAACGGCTCATGAAATGGCGACGGTTGCGGGAATCGATGAAGAAAAAGTAGCGGGTCGGAGGACACGACTTTGTGA
>CAZHHS010000260.1:0-2860 GCA_964532395.1 uncultured Desulfobacterales bacterium
AAGCGGCCCCAGCGCACGACCTTCTCAAACAGGACGAGTCAAGTTCGTTGGAAGCTGACAGTAGCGGAGGGAAAGAAATGCCGGACAGGGAAGCGGAACCCGATGCTTACCGTATCAGATGCCCGAAGTTAGGGGGAGAAGTAACCTTTGCTTATTGTCGAAGGGAACAGGGTGAACTGCCGTGTTCCCGCGTGATCCTTTGCTGGCAGATCCACTTCCCCGTGCAGGCCTACCTTACGGATCGGCTCAGCGATGACGAATGGGCAGCGTGTTTCAACACGCCCCCAAAGGACAAAATGACCACCTTGGTCGAGCTTATCGAGGCAGCCAAGCAGCGCAAAGATACGGCCTGCTGAGACATCTCCGCCCTAAGACATCTCCTCGGGGTCGTTGCCGGCGGGGATGTCATACCGTTTTAGTTTTGTTCGGAGTGTTTTGCGGTCGATCCCAAGCATTTCTGCGGCCTTGGTTTTATTGCCGCTTGCGCTGTTCATTACCTTGGCGATGTGTTCCCGTTCCAACTCTTCCAGCCGAATAGGCTCTGAGTCAACCACTTTGGACAGGACGGTATTCGAATAGACGAGATCTTGGGTTGTGATTACCCTGTCTTGAACAAATATCGACAACCGTTCGATCGTGTTTTCCAGCTCACGGACATTTCCCGGCCATGCATATTCGGTAAGGGCTTTCATGGCATCCGGGGTGAACCCTTCGACCTGTTTGCCTTGCTTTTGCGTGTATCTGTCAAGGAAATGGTCCACAAGCAGGGGGATGTCTTCCTTTCGATCCCGAAGCGGGGGCATGTGTAAGGATACCACGTTGAGCCGATAAAACAGGTCTTCACGAAAAATCCCCTTTGTTATTGCGTCCTGCAGGTTACGATTGGTGGCTGAAATAATCCGGACGTTTACTTTAACAATCTTGTGATCTCCCACCTTGGAGACAACTTTTTCTTCCACCGCTTTTAACAGTTTGGCTTGGATGTCCAGACTGATATTCGATATTTCGTCGAAAAAAAGTGTTCCACCTTGGGCGAGTTCAAATTTTCCTTCCTGCGTTGAATCGGCCCCTGTAAATGCCCCTTTGACATGTCCAAACAACTCACTTTCAAACAGTGTTTTAACCAGAGAGCCGCAATCTACGGAAATAAAGGGATAGCGACGCCGTTTGCTCAATTCATGAAGCCTCCGTGCCACAAGCCCTTTCCCGGTTCCGCTCTCTCCTTGGAGAAGTACAGTGCTGTCCGTGGGCGCTACCATGGATATCATTTCCTTCACCTTTGCCATGGCAGGGCTTTTACTGATGATTGGCTTATTACCGGGCGGCGTCTCTACTCGACGGCCTTTCAGGCTATCTGGGGGGGGTAGGCGCCGGTTTTTCAGCGCCCGTTTAACGAGTTGTCGCAGTTCTTCCGGGGTAAACGGTTTGGCGATGAAGTCCAAAGCCCCGAGTTTAATGGCCTGGACGGCCTTTTCAATCGAGCCATGCCCCGAGATCATGACAACGATGGCCTCCGGATCCATGTCTTTGATTTCCGCCAAAACAAAGAGTCCGTCCTCTTTGGGCAGATAGAGGTCCAGAAATATGAGATCGAACGTGGACCTTTCGAGGAGCGCCAGACCATGTCGACCGCTATCGGCGAGCGACACCGCGTGCCCGCTTTTCGTTAGTGCCTGATAGCATGCGTCCCGCATGAATGCATCATCATCGATGACGAGTATGTTATAGCCGTTTGTCATGTAGGTAAGACTTCCCGTATCCCGGATGATTCTTTTCTGGGCGGTTCCGGATTACTTCGGTCCGGTCGAGTGAGCCGTATCGGCCAATGTCGGCAGTTCGATTTTCAGCACTGACCCCGTTTTGTCGGAACGTGCCACCTGAATAGATCCGTTGTGCTGCTCTATAATTCCGTGACATATGGAAAGCCCGAGGCCGGTTCCCTTTTCTTTGCTTTTGGTAGTGAAAAAAGGCTCAAAGATTTTTGTTATATGGTCTCTCTTTATGCCGCAGCCCGTATCGGTTATCTGAATGGTCACCCTTTTGGTTTCAGGATTGAATGCCGTTTGTAAGTTCAGTTGTCCCCGACCGTTCATCGACTGCGCGGCGTTGATAATCAAATTGATGAAAACCTGTTCCAATTTGTTTTCTTCCCCGCGAATGCGGGGTAGTTGAGGGTCCAGACGGGTATTGATGTCGACTTCTCTTAAAAGGACATGATCCCGCATAAAACCGAGAACGTTATTCAATGTTTCATTGACCTGTACCTCCTCCAGGGGATGTGATTCCTGACGGGCGAAGCTAAGCAAGCCTTCTACAATCATTTTGCATCGGTGGGCCAGCTTGTTGATTTTAACTACTTTGTCCAGGTGGGGATCGCTTTCTTGAAGTTCGTCCAGTAGCAGATGACTGTACATGAGGATTCCCCCGAGCGGGGTGTTTAGTTCATGAGCAAGCTCACCGGCCAGTCTGCTGGCCCCCTCTAAGCGTTCTGAAGAGACAGGCTTGTTGTCATTATCGGGGTGTGGCATAGGTTGGGAATTATAACATGATTAAGCAAGCCATGCACGGACTTAACATATTTCTCCTCATCCTGCATTTATGTGGATCCGGGCCGATTAGTCAAGAGAAACCCAAATCCACCGCTTGCAGAATTTGTTGGAAGCCGGGTCTCGCCGCCCCGCGGCTTCCTGTTAGCAACGAACTTGGTTGACGGTGGTGTTGTTGCATAAGGTCCAGGACGGTCTCAGATTTCAATGGCGCTAAAACTCAGCCTTAAGAGTCCCTAAGTTCCGTTGCGGCCGGGTCTACCAAATAAGCCATGTGGATTTACCAAGATATGTGGTGCCTATTGAATTTCAAC
>CAZHHS010000261.1:0-2851 GCA_964532395.1 uncultured Desulfobacterales bacterium
CAAGGTTGCGCCTGCCGGCTTGACCACATCGCACTTCGTTTCCGGCTGCAGTTTATCCCGTATTCGATACGGGGCCGGAATGACTTAGGTCCGGATGTATTCACTAGAGGATTATGCATATCTGCTTCCTGAGCACTTAATCGCTCAAACCCCCCTTCTCTCCAGAGATAGCTCTCGCCTGATGGCCCTGGACAGGGGCCGACAAACCATACATCATTATCAGTTTGGAGACATTGTCCGGTTGTTACGGGCCGATGACCTCCTGGTGGTCAACGATACGCGGGTCATCCGGGCTCGACTGAAAGGAACAAAGGAAACCGGTGGGAAAATAGAGGTCTTCTTGTTGAATTATCCGTCCGCCGAGCTCACCGAAAAACCGCCGGCGCCTCCGGCGGCGGACGGTCTCGTCTGCGAATGCATGACCCGGTCTTCCAAGCCGCCCCGCGCCGGTTCCCGGATCGATTTCACGGCGGGCTTCAGCGCGACCGTTTTGGGGGGATCCGACGGGATACACCGGTTGGCCTTTCATTTCACCGGAGATTTTGCCGACGTGCTGGAAAATGCGGGCGAGGTGCCCCTGCCCCCTTACATCAAACGGCAGCCTTCCGAATCGGGTGCCGTGAAAGACCGGGAGGCTTATCAGACCATTTACGCCCAACGGGACGGTGCGGTGGCGGCACCCACAGCGGGGTTGCACTTTTCAGCAGAAGTGATGGCGGCACTCCGGAAGAAGGGAATTCAAACCGTTTCACTCACGTTGCACGTGGGGTATGGGACCTTTCTCCCGGTAAGGGTTGCCGATATTCGGGACCACACCATGCACGCCGAATGGTACGAAATCCCGGAGCGCACGGCGGCGGCGGTTACCGAAGCCAAGGCCCGGGGGCGGCGGGTGGTGGCCGTGGGCACGACCTCCGTACGCACCCTGGAATATAGTGCGGACGCCCGGGGTCGTATTTCCCCCGGAAGCGGCCAGTGCGACCTGTTTATATATCCCGGATACCGTTTTAAGGTAGTCGATGCCATGATTACGAACTTTCATTTGCCCAAGAGTACCTTGCTCATGCTGGTGTCCGCGTTCGCAAGCCGGCGATTCATTCTCAAGGCGTATCAAGAGGCGGTGGACCGGCGCTACCGATTCTACAGCTACGGAGACGGGATGTTCATATACTGATGGCCCCCTATTCCTTTCAGATTGTTCACCAGTCCGCCGAATGTGCCGCCCGGACGGGGAAACTTTTCACCCCCCACGGAACGGTCGACACCCCGGTCTTCATGCCGGTGGGCACACAGGCCACGGTCAAGTCCCTGACCCCGGAGGAATTAACGGTTTTAGGCGTTCAAGTGGTGCTGGGAAATACCTATCACCTCTACCTGCGCCCGGGCCATCAGGTGATTGAACGCCTGGGCGGTCTCCATCGATTCATGAATTGGGACAGACCCATCCTGACGGACAGCGGTGGTTATCAGGTCTTCAGCCTGGCCAAACTCCGACGGATATCCGCCGAAGGCGTGACCTTTCAGTCTCATTTGGACGGCTCGAAACACCTGTTAACGCCGGAAAAAGCCATTGACATACAGCGTGCCCTGGGCACGGACATCATGATGTGCCTCGACGAATGTACCCCTTTTCCCGCCACGAAAGGGGAAGCCGAAACCTCCATGCGCCTGAGTATGGACTGGGCCTCGCGCTGCAAGGCGCACAGGGGGTCTTACCCGGGGGGATTGTTCGGCATCGTTCAGGGCGGTATGTTCGAGGACCTGAGGCAACACAGCGTGGATATCCTGACACGGATCGGCTTTGACGGGTATGCTCTGGGCGGTTTGAGTGTCGGCGAACCCAAAGAAACCATGTTGGACATTGCACGGTTCACCCTGCCGTTGCTCCCGGGCGCATCGGCACGATACGTCATGGGAATCGGGGCGCCCGAGGATCTCGTGGAATTGGTTTGCCTGGGGGCCGATATGTTCGATTGTGTCATTCCCACCCGGAATGCCCGCAACGGCCAGCTTTTTGTCCCGAGCGGAACCTTGAATATCGCCAATGCCCGATACCACGACGACGGTCGGCCCATAGACCCGGAATGCAACTGCTACACCTGCACCCACTATTCCAGAGCCTATCTGCGCCATCTCTACATGGCCAAGGAGATCTTGGCTCACCGGCTCAACACCATTCATAATATCCATTATTTCATGACCCTGATGCGCGGGCTTCGGGAGGCCACTTCTCAGGGAAGGCTTTTGGATTTCCGAACCTCATTCTATGCCCAGCGGAATACCGGTTGATGACCGGCCAGCACTCACCGGCGGATTTAGGATCCCTGCAAGGCTTGCAAAATGAGGTCATTGCGACTATGCTGGATGAAAAGTGCCCGAGGCGAGGTGCCCGGAGAGGAGATGTCGATATGCACGATAAAGTCCAAGCCGTAATCAACAAAATACGTCCGTCGCTGCAGGCGGACGGCGGAGATGTAGAACTGGTAAGTGTCGAAGACGGCACCGTAAAAGTGCGTCTGCAAGGCGCCTGTAAGGGCTGCCCCATGTCTCAGATGACCCTGAAAAACGGCATCGAAAAGATTCTGAAAAAAGAGATTCCCGAAGTCGAACGTGTGGAAGGTGTGGATTAGCCCCGCCCGGAAAGTCACGCTTTTCCTAGGAGCCTGTCGGAGAACTTGCATTTTCGCTCTGGATGAGCGTTTTTGAGGGTTTTCTAAGGGTGAGCAAATCGTAAAAAGCTGGGTTAAGCCGCCCCGCGGCTTACTGTCAGCAATGAACTTGATTGACCGTGGTGTGGCATAAGGTTCAGGACGGTCTCAGATTTCAATGGCGCTAAAACTCAGCCTTAAGA
>CAZHHS010000262.1:0-2845 GCA_964532395.1 uncultured Desulfobacterales bacterium
TAAACTGCAGCCGGAAACGAAGTGCGATGTGGTCAAGCCGGCAGGCGCAACCTTGGCGCTCATCCGTGCATTTGTGGCGAATTCGGAGATTCTGGATTCCGGTCACAGATCCCGGAATGACGGCGTTACGACATTATGGATATGGCAGGACACTAGGTCCTTCCCAGGTAGATCAACACCAGTCCCAGTGCCATCAGGACGAACCCCGTCATTCGTAAGGTCCCGTCCGGCATTTCCGCCAGCTTGGCGATCCAACGTTTCATTTTTGCAGGAGAAGCGAAATATGGGAGTCCCTCCACCAGCATGACCATCCCGATGACACAGAGAAAATATTCCATCGCTTCCTCTTAAATATTCAATGAATCTCATCCTATAGTATTGTTGTGAAGCCCTTGTCAAAAGAAAAGCGGCTTGTCCGTTTCCCATCGAAACCCACCATCCAAAAATCTGGCAGATGTTAAAACGAAGCAGGCGGTGGCGTTGGGTTCGTCCGGCGAGTTGCCTTTTTGACCCATATTTGTTAAGTCAAAATCAAAAAAATCGTTGTCAGTTTAATGCGTTTGCCCGGTAATCATCCGGCGGCCTCAAGGGAGGCTTCCGGTCGTTGTGCGACCGGCCTGAGTGTTCCGTCATCCCGTTAACGACTCAGCCGACATGGGATGATCTCGGAGGCCGGCGACGGGTTGACGGACACGATGTTTCTCGGTGAGGAGGCGATGGCCATGGGAGATAGCGACATTATTTGGAAGCCCACCAAGGCATATGTCGACGGATCCAATGTGCAGGGCTTCATGAACGCGTGGGGGATCAAAAGTTACAAGGCCTTGTATCGGAAGTCGATACGGGATCACAAATGGTTCTGGCCTGCCGCTATGGATTATCTGGGCGTTCAATGGCACCGCCGTTACGACAATGTCCTGGATTTGGACGGCTCCCGGTCCTTTGAGCGGGCCCGGTGGTTTGTCGGGGGAAAACTCAGCATTGCCCACAATTGTGTAGACCGCCATGCCCTCGATCCCCGGTCGGCGAACCGAGTGGCCTTTATTTGGGAATCCGAAGACGGGCGGGTGGAAAAGTGGACCTATCTGGCGCTTTACCGGTCGGCGAACCAGGCGGCCAACGCCCTAAAGGCCTTGGGGGTTAAAAAGGGTATGACCGTGGGCCTCTACATGCCCATGATACCCGAGTTGATCGTCGTTTTTTGGGCCTGCATGAAGCTGGGGGCGCCGCTGATTCCGATTTTTTCCGGTTTCGGTGCCAAGCCCCTGGGGGTGAGATTGGCGGACGCCAAAGCCACGGTGCTGGTGACGGCGGATGTGGGCTTCTACAAAAACAAACCGATACCTCTCAAGGAAACCTGTGACCGGGCCGTGCGGGACTTGCCGCGATTGCGGCACATCCTGGTCGTGAGGCGTCAAGAAGGGGCCGAGATCCCTTGGCGGAAAGGGCGGGATGTATGGTGGCACCGCCTTGTCCCCTCTCAGCCGACCGCATTTCCCACAGCGGTGCTCGATGCCGAAGACCTGGCCATGATCCTCTATTCCTCCGGGACAACGGGCAAACCGAAGGGGACGCTTCATCGGGTGGCCGGCGTGTACGCCCAAGTCGTAAAGGAGCTGGGGTTCAATTTCGATGTCAAGCCGGATACCCGATTTTATTGGATCACCAATATCGGATGGATGATGGGCCCGTGGCAGGTTATGGGCGTTCAACACTTCGGCGGGTGTTATCTGATCTATGACGGCAATCCGTCTTATCCTACACATGAACGGGTCATGGACATGGTGGCCCGGCACCGGATCACCCATCTGGGGATATCTCCCACCTACAGTCGGAGCTTGAAATCGAAAGGGGATGCCTGGATAGGCAAATATGACCTGTCCTGCCTGCGGTTTCTCGGATCTACGGGAGAACCTTTCGATCCGGAAAGCTATCGGTGGGTATTTGAGCGTATCGGCGGCGGGCGGGTACCCATTATCAACATCAGTGGGGGCACGGAAATGTGCGGGTGCCTGGTTTCCCCGTCTCCGCTCACCGAACTCAAAGCCTGTAGCGTGGGAATGCCCGGCCTTGGAATGGCCATCGGCATCGCCGATGATGAGGGACGTCTTCTGGATGTGGGCAAGGGGCATCTGGTCCTCCTGAAACCGGCGCCGTCTCTCACCCGGGGCTTCCTGGGAGATTGGCAACGTTATATTGATACCTATTTTTCGTGGGAAAAAAACCGGGACGTCTGGTATCATGGCGATTATATCAAGCGAGACGCGGGCGGACAGCTGACCCTGCACGGCAGATCCGACGACACCATCAATGTGGGTGGGGTTCGTACCGGGGCCGGTGAAATCGAATCCGCCCTGATGGACCACGAGGCCGTTCGGGAATCGGCCGTCATCGGTGTGCCGGACCCCATGAAGGGTTCCGACATCGTCTGTTTTGTTCTCCTGAAGGAAGGCTACGACCCCTCGGAAGATCTGCGCGGCGCCCTTGCCGCTCATGTGGCCCACATCATGGGAAAAAACCTCCGCCCCAAGGCGGTGATCTTTGTTCCCGATCTGCCCCGAACGCGGTCAATGAAGATCGTCAGAAAGGCCATACGAAAGAAATACTGCGGTGAGGATCCCGGGGATTTGGCTTCCATAGAAAATCCCGAGGCCCTGGATTATGTATAGATTGGGGGATTGAGGAATTGAGGAACTTATGAAATACGAGAGCGTCATCGGGCTTGAGGTGCACGCCCAGCTCCTCACAAAGTCGAAGATATTCTGCGGGTGTTCGACCGCCTTTGGCGCACCGCCGAACACCCACACCTGTCCCGTATGTCTGGGCATGCCGGGCGTGTTGCCCG
>CAZHHS010000263.1:0-2835 GCA_964532395.1 uncultured Desulfobacterales bacterium
AGGGCTTTACCGGCGACTCAAACAACATATTCAAAAAATTAGCCGGATAGGACAGATCGGCTCGCGGGTATACGAGACAGTGCCCGCGAAAGATTCGGTGAGACATGGCCGCCATGGTCCGCACTTTGGAAAGAAGCCGGGTCATGGTAATATTGACTTCCTCTTCCTCACTCCTTTCGTGAAGTTCCGGATAAAAGGCCCTCAGGGCGTTTACCATGGAAGAGAGTATCCCCATGGGATGAGACGCCCGGGGAAAGTTCTCAAAAAACGCTCGCATGTCCTCATGAACCAGCGAGTGATCGTTGAGCAGCACCGAAAAGCGAGTCAGTTCCCGCTGTGTGGGCAGCCGTCCGTTGATTAACAAATACGCCGTCTCCACGAAACTGGACTGTTCAGCGAGTTGTTCCACGGGAATCCCCCGGTACCGTAAAACCCCTTTTTCGCCGTCCACAAAGGAAATACTGCTCAAGCAGTTGGCAGTGTTTACATAACCCGGATCCAATGTAACCATCCCGGTCTGCTTGCGAAGCTTGGATATATCGATGGCCCGCTCCCCTTCCGAGCCGATAACCACCGGGAGTTCGAATTCCTTTCCGTCCACTACGAGTTTCGCCGTCTTTTCCATCCTGTCACCTCGTTATTCGTTGAATTACCTTCCTTCTACCGTATATATCAAATTCACCGATACATGCAAGGTTGCGACACCATCCTAAATCCACCGCCAAAAGAAAAGCAAGAGAGGCTTTTTAGGCCCGCTCTTGCTTTTCGTATTTTATCTCTGAGTACCCGATCCGTCAATCAACGATTTCCGGATGGTGCCTGTCAAACATTCTGGGATCACATAATGGGTAAATACCGATCAATCTCGTACTGGCTGACATGGGTCCGGTAACCGTCCCATTCGATGACCTTATTCTCGACGAATTTGTTGAATATGTGGTCGCCCAGGGTTTCCCGCACCAGTTCGCTTCCCATGACTTCTTGAATGGCTTCGTTGAGACTTCCCGGTAGTGACTCGATACCGACACGGGCCCTGGAGGCTTCATCCATCTCGTAGATATCCTCCTCCACCGGATCCGCCAAGGCGTAATTCTCTTCGATACCCTTCAAGCCCGCCGCCAACATGACGGCAAAAGCCAGGTACGGATTGCAGGCCGGGTCCGGTGAACGGAACTCCATCCGCGTCGCTTGTTCCTTGCCCGGTTTGTACATGGGCACCCGCACCATGGCCGATCGGTTCCGCCTGGCCCAGGAGACATAGACGGGCGCCTCATAACCGGGCACCAACCGCTTATACGAATTCACCCATTGATTGGTAACCGCCGCCATTTCACGGGCATGTTTCAGAATGCCTGCGATATAACTTTTGCCTTCCTCGGAAAGACCGTACTCGTCTTGGGTATCAAAAAAGGCGTTTTTTTCACCTCGGAACAGGGATTGATGGGTGTGCATACCGCTCCCGTTTTCTCCGAATATAGGCTTGGGCATAAAGGTGGCATAATATCCATGCTGACGGGCAACCTCTTTAACCACAATCCTAAGGGTCATGCACTTATCGGCCATCATTAGCCCTTCGTCGTAGCGCATATCGATCTCATGTTGGCTGGGCGCCACCTCGTGATGGCTGTATTCGATCTGGATGCCCATGTCTTGAAGCGCGAATATCGTTTCTCGCCTCAGGTCTCCGCCCATGTCCAAGGGACGGGTATCGAAATATCCCCCTTTGTCAATTATGTTTGGGGCGTCATCGCCCTCAAAGTAGAAATATTCAAGCTCCGGCCCCACATAAAATGTGTAGCCCTTATCCGCCGCCCGGGTCAACACGCGCTTGAGTACGTACCGGGGGTCCGCTTCATAGGGGGTGCCGTCCGGCTGCAGTATGTCACAAAACATGCGCACCACCGGCCGCTCCGCGGGTCTCCAGGGTAAAAACTGGAATGTTTTGGGATCGGGCTTGGCGATCATGTCACTTTCCTCTATGCGAGCAAACCCGGAGATAGAGGAACCGTCAAACCCCATGCCTTCCGTCATTCCCTCTTCCAGTTCAGACGGGGTGACCGCAAAGCTTTTTAGAACCCCGAGTACGTCGGTGAACCAGAATTGGATGAAACTAACGTTTTTGTCCTTGACGATCTTAAAGACATCTTCTTCGTTCCGACAAATCATTTTCCTTCCTCCTTTTCTTTCTCCTAAAATTGCACATCATGACTTTGGATATCCTTTAGCAAGTAATCAATAGCAACTAACGGGCCACAACATATTAACCAATAATATCAAAATGTTATGGAAAACCCCGGAACCACTTAGTAACATTTTTGTCGTTATTTTTCTAAAAACCCACAATCAGGTATGCCTCAGTCCCGTGCACACCTTACTTTTCCAAGGGATCGTTGGCAACAAAGTCCCAAACACCGCAGGGACAGGCCCCGACACAAAAGCCACAGCCGATACACCGGTCCGGATCGACCTGCATTTCAAAATCCGTGTCGCCTATGGTTTCCCGCGAGATCGCCCCCTCGGGGCAAATGTTGGCACATACCCCACAGTCCCGACATACGCCGCAGGAAGAGCATGCGCCGGCACAGGCCCCTACGCCGTCAAATCGCCTCACTTGCGGGTCAAAGTACGCCAAATGGACCCGGGACGTATCGATCACGGCCGGACCCTCGGTAACCGGTCGCTTTCCCCGGAGGATGTCGTCAATCGCCTCCGCCGCTTTACGGCCCGCACCGATGGCATCCGTCAACAGTCCGAGCTTAACGGCGTCTCCAATGGCAAAAATCCGGGAATCCGTCGTCTGGTAACTATCGTTGACCACCACAAACCCCCGTTCCG
>CAZHHS010000264.1:0-2819 GCA_964532395.1 uncultured Desulfobacterales bacterium
CGGTTACCGCATCCGCATCCTGGGCCGCCTTAGCCACCTGGGCGTTCATCTTTGAATAACTAAAGTTGGGGCCGTCCGGCTCGAAGTAGGCCCGGTTGAATGGTTGCAGTCGATGGGCGGTAACCATTTGGTCCAAAATCTCACCCTGGGAGGCGACAAACCCTTGCTGCACATAGTCCATCAGTTCACTGACCAGAACCGACGGCGGGCGCACGCTGTTGTCGCGCATGTTCTGTCCCACGTAGCTGATATAAAGGATGTCTCTGGCGGAAAGGATGGCCTCCAGGAAGAGGTATCGATCATCACGGCGACGGGAACGATCTCCCCGGCGGGGAAACTTGGCCATGAGGTCAAAACCGACCGGATTGGACTGTCGCGGAAAGGTGTCAGAATCCATCCCTACCAGGCAGACCACCTTGAAGGGGATGCTGCGCATGGGAAGCATGGCGCAAAAGGTGATGCCGCCGCCGATAAACCCGTGCCCGAACCCGGTTTCTTCCAACCGTCGACCCAGGTACCACCGGACGGCGGCCAGATCGACCTTGCCATCGAAACCCGGGGCCGACTCGGCATCGTTTTCTACCAGTGCGGTCAGGCTGTCTTTCAACCAACGGGATTCGGCCTCGTCTCCCCCCGGGCAAGCCAGAAACGCATCAATAAACTCGGTGAAGGTCTCCACCCATTCCGGTAGCGTCCGGGACGGCTGAAAGGCGGCCACATACCCAAACAATTGATGGCAAAACGCCACGAATCCCTCCAAGCTTGCGGTATCGCCCCCCTCCACGGCCCCGTAGGGAAGGATCCCCTGAAACATTCGGTCATCCGTTTCGGGCATGGCATAGCCCAACAAGATCCGATCGAGTCCCGCCTGCCAGGTATTTTCTCTCGTGGGAGGCAACCCGAACCGGCTGCGAAATACTTCATCAATCCCCCAACGGATGCCCGACTCCCGTATCCACCGACGAATCTGCTGAAGGTCGGGTTCCGATAAACCGAATCGCTTGCAGACCGGAGTCGACTCTAAAACGGCCATCACCTCGGAGGCCGTGACTCGGCTGAAACAAAGATCCAAGACCGCCAGGAAAGCATCCACCAGGCCGCTTTCCCGCTTGGCGCTCCGGTCCGCCACACTGAAGGGAAACCGGGTGGCTTCCGATTCCGGTGTTCCGAACACGGCCTGAATATAGGGGGCGTAGCGCTCGATATCCGGTGTCATTACCAGGATGTCTTTGGGCAGCAACCGGGGATCCCGTTCGACCAGGTCCAGGAGCCGGTCATGGAGGACCTCCATTTCCCGCATGGGACTGTGGCAGGAATGGATCTGCACGGTATGGTCTTGCTTAGAAATAAGCTGCTGAGGGCCGGTGCCGCCTCCCCGTTCCCGCAGGTTTAGAATATCACTTTGAAGACACGACAGGAGCGTTTGTTCGCCCGGGTCTTCGAACGATTGCACCTCTTGACACCCCGATTCCTGGAGGTGGTCAAAGAAATCTCTCCCCAGCCCTCCCATGGACGCCAACAGGCTGTTTCCCTTGTCCAGATGCAGCTCCGGAATCGATATTTCCGGACCGCCGTGCCGCTCGATGGCCCGGTTATACTCCCAATCGGAGACGATATCTCCCCAGTATTCCATGGAGGGATTCATGAAAAAGAAATAGACCGGAAAAAAGTGGGAAAGCCGGGCGAAGATGTCGAGATGGAACGGCGGAAGGGCGGCAACCCCAAAGACGGAGATCCGCTGGGGGAGTTCTTGGGTATCAAAGTCGCCACGGCGGGTCGCCTCGATAAAGCTCTTGCCCAAGACGGGCCGATGACTATTCGGCAGATTCGGCGCAAGTCTTCGCCACAGACGGGCCTGCCAGTGGTCGTGCTTGCCTGCCTCCCAGTCCAAAATCATATCGGGGCGAAACATCAGATACTGGTCAAACACCTGGGAAATGCGCTCTGACAACTGCAACCGTTTCAGGTCGCCTTCCTCTTGACCCAGATAGTGTCTGAGCTCTTCAAAGCCCGGCTTGGCAATAAGGGCGTCCAGAATCCCCATGATTTGCCATGTCATGTGGGACCGGTCAAAAGGGATACCCTGTTTGGCCACCCCGGGCAGGACCTTTTGGAAAATCGCTGATACCGCGGCATCCGGAAAGGGAAAGGCCACGTTGGCACACACCCCCAGTCGGTCCGCCAACGCCATGGCCACCCACCGGGCCATACCCCTGCTTTGAACCACCACGATCTCTTCGTCCAACACCCCGCCCGCCGGGACTTTGAGCCTTTCGGCCAACATGTCCGCCAAAATCTCCAAGCGGTTGCTGGTATGCAGGGTCAATCCGGTCAACCGGTGACCTCTTGTACCCTTTCCCAGATGGCATCCACCCAGTCCAGGTGTTCCGGTTTCATCAGGCAGGAACGCAGGCAGGTCACCTCATCTTGATCCCACCTGAGGTGAGGCCAGGTGTTGCTCAATATCTCTCGGGGCAATCTGGCCACGGCCAAGTGGACCCCTCGCTCCGCCAGGGCGTTGAAAGTCCGTACCGATCGGGTCGATACCGCAGAAGCTGTTTCCCCGGTGGGCGCCCAGACCACGATATCCAGTTCGGGGACAAGGGAGAGCATAAAGTTCGGCGACGCGGCAATCTTGTCGCCCAGCCGCACCGCCGCCCGGCGACAGTCATCCAGGTTTCGGGCAAATTCACCATCAGGCACCAGGGGCATCAACCGCTGTGTCGCCCATAGAGCCACCGCCGCAGCACCGGCCCGGGAACACTCCAGGCTGATTTCTCCCAAATGGAGGTCATTGGAACTAAAATAGGTATAGGGAG
>CAZHHS010000265.1:0-2812 GCA_964532395.1 uncultured Desulfobacterales bacterium
AATGTCTATGGTATCTTCACTGTCCCTTTGTGCCATTCATGTCATCCTTTGGTCTCTGATATACGGGTATCCGGATTCAACCTGCGCCTGATCGCATCACAACGTATCGTTTCCTGGTAGTGGTTTATAGGACAATGTGCTCGAGTGACAACAAAAATCTTGATTTTTCAGCCGCTCACCCTATAGTTACCGTGCACCGTACCGGCGTGGAAAGGTGGGAGTCCGCACGTTGATTGCAGATGTTTTTGTCTTTTGTTTCGGCTTGGCCGTCGGCAGTTTCCTAAATGTATGCATTTACCGGATTCCCGAAACCCGCTCTATCGTGCACCCACCGTCCAGTTGCCCGGCCTGCGGCCGGAAAATTGCCTTCTATGACAACATCCCCGTGTTGAGTTATCTCCTCCTTCGCGCCCGATGTCGGCACTGCGGCGCCGGAATATCGCCGAGATACCTGATCGTGGAACTGATTGCCGGCTTGTTTGCCCTGGGCCTCTTCCACCGGTACGGCCTGTCGCCGGAAACCGTCTTCCTATATGTTTTTGTCGCCGCGCTCGTGGCGGTCACCTTTATAGACCTGGACCACCGGATCATTCCGGATGTGATTACTTATCCGGGTATCGTCGTCGGCTTCGTGGGGTCCGTCTTTTTGAAACACGTGACGGTCCTCGACTCCCTTGTGGGGATCCTGCTGGGCGGCGGGTTGCTATTTTTGGTTGCTTCCGGATATTTCTACCTTACCAAAAAAGAAGGAATGGGTGGGGGAGACATCAAATTATTGGCCATGATCGGGGCCTTTTTGGGGTGGAAGGCCACCATCTTTACCATTTTCGTGGGTTCCGCCGTAGGGACCCTGTTCGGGATCGGGGTGGCCCTGCGGACCCGAGAGGGACGAAAGGCCGCCGTCCCGTTCGGCCCCTTTTTGAGTATCGGCGCATTACTCTTCGTTTTTTTCGGAACGGAAATGATCGCCTGGTATATCGATCTGTTCTCCTGAGGGATGGGAAGATTCATGATCATGTCCGCCAACCAAGTTACCATCGATTTGGATGCCCTTCGACACAACTTTCGGGAAATCCGGCGGGTCATCGGACCTCAGGTGGGCATCATCGCGGTGGTCAAGTCCGACGCTTACGGGCACGGTATGATTCCCGTGACCCGGGCATTGGCCCCGGAAGGACCCGCTTATTTTGCGGTATTTGAACTCGACGAGGCCTTGAAACTGAAAGCAGACGGGTGTGCGGTACCCATCCTGATTCTGATGGGCGCGCGCCGGGAAGAGGTTTCCACCGTGGTGGACCAGGGCTTTTCGGTTTGCCTGTTTCTGGAGCAAACGGCCCGGGACCTCTCCGAAGCGGCCCTGTCAAGGGGCGTCGTCGCCCCCATACATGTAAAGGTAGACACGGGCATGAACCGTCTCGGCGTGCCCTGGACCGACCTTCCCCGGTTCCTGGACCGAATCAGCAGATTGAAGGGGATCACCATCGCCGGCCTCTGTTCTCATCTGGCCGTTGCCGACGAACCGGACAACGACTTCACCGATGAACAACGAAAGCGGTTCTTTTCTGCGGTCGACCGGGTTTCATCTATACGGATTCGGCGAGAGATGTTGCACTTTGGAAATAGCGCGGCCGTTTTAAGCGGCATCGGCGGCGAGGTCGGCCTGGTCAGACCCGGGCTGGCACTTTACGGCTCGTCTCCCGGCCCGAGGCTAGGCGGGAATGTCCGGCTAAAACGTGCCATGAGTTTCAAATCGGCGATCATTCAAGTGAGAACGGTTCCGCCCGGCACGCCGATCAGCTACGGCTGCACCTATAAAACCCAAGGCGAGGCGACCATCGCCACCATCCCCGTGGGATACGACGACGGCTTCAGCCGGTCCCTTTCCAACAAAGGCCAGGTCCTCATTCACGGCACTCGGGTTCCCGTGGTGGGAAGGGTCTGCATGAACCTCACCATGGTCGACGTCACCGGTCTACAAGGGGTTCGCGTCGGCGACGAGGTGGTCCTTATGGGGGTCCAGGGGTCGGAAGAAATAACGGCCGAAGCAATCGCCGCCCAGGCGGGCACCATCAGCTACGAAGTCTACTGCTCCCTCGGAAAAAGCAATCACC
Organism: uncultured Desulfobacterales bacterium; assembly: GCA_964532395.1. Classification (GTDB taxonomy): domain Bacteria; phylum Desulfobacterota; class Desulfobacteria; order Desulfobacterales. The sequence goes on from CAZHHS010000265.1 coordinate 2,112, forward strand.
GAAGGTACGTAGCGGCGGCGACCGCCTCCGAAACGTCCTGAGTCGCCGATAGCCGCTCGCCGGATCGATCATTCCACCAGTGTGACCGCCGAGGTATCTTCCACCACAAAGGGATTGGACCGAATTCCGATACTTCCCTTCTTAACCCAAAGCCGCGCCATGGTGACGGATTCTCCGTCCATGGTAACCAGCTTGGGCAAGACCTCCACCCCTTCGACGTCGCCGAGGTCAAACTCATAATAGAACGCCTGCCGGCTGAACGGATCCGCCACCAACAGAACACGGTCATCCCGAAAGGGGTGCCGTTGCGGCGCTCCGGTAAAGGCGACGTAATCTCGGGCCAGATGAGGAAACTTTCGGTATGCATCCAACTCGAACTTGTTGGCCTTTTCCAGGAATTTCATAATGGACATGCGCACCACCTCAACTCGGCATTACGGCAAAAGATCTTCGGACACAGCGAGAAAACCTCCGCCAAACCGGAAGAAGCCCATTCTTGTTGTTCAGCGGAGGTTTCGGTTGTGAGGAAAACTGATGGCCAGCACCCCTCACTCTCCCTGCAAAACCATAGCAGTATTCACTCGGCTTCGCAAGCCATTACGGCGCATTACCAACGCCTCTCCTCATAGGCCCCGCCGCCGTCCGAAGACGGTACCCGGTCTGTCAAAGGGGTTGAATTTCTGCAAGGCAAGTACTAAGAG
>CAZHHS010000266.1:0-2804 GCA_964532395.1 uncultured Desulfobacterales bacterium
TACACCAAAGAGGAGGCCTTTGGCGTCTTATTTGATTATTTGATCAATGAGGCCGACAAGGTGCTGGATACAGAGCGAACACCGGATTTGAGGGCCGTCAAGTCCTACTTGGCCCATGCCGCCAAATATGCGGTTTCCGAGGCGGACAGAGAGGCCATACGTATGCGCCGCAACAGCATTGATTTCCTGGTCCTGTGCGGCAAAGCCGACCTGGCTTTGACCAAAGGGGGGGAGGACAATTTTGAAGCGGCCAAGGCGTATCTGGGGGAAGCTCTCGATCTGGCATCCACGGAAATCCATAAAGGAATTGTAAAAAAGCGTCTTTCCGCCATTGACTACGCCCTAAGTGCCCGGAAGACCGGTGAACGGGAAGAACCCCTTATCGAATTATACCGAGAGTATTTGGCAAAAAGCCTTGAGGCGGATCGGGCCGGCGGGTCTGTCCAGAGGCATTCGAAAGGGTCGGATGAAAAAGGCACATCGGCGGTCGTTTCCCCGGCGCTTGTTGGGGTGGTGGGCCAGTAGATAGAGTTGGTGGCGGGGCGGCCACCGGTCGTTCATAAGCCAAAAGCCTGAGGAAAGAAAAAAAGCGGGAGCATCGGCTCCCGCTTTTTTATGTAAACGTCTTCTTGGGTATAACCACGATTCCCCTCGGGGTTACCGTAAATTTCTTGCGATCTTCGTTCGGGTCGTAGCCGATTTCAGTCCCGGGCGGTATGATATTCTTCTTGTCAATAATGGTCTTCATGATTCGGCAATTACGGCCGATTTCCACGTTGGACATGACAACGGATTCCCGTACGTTGGACCAACTCCGGACCATCACGTTGTACGAGAGGACGGAATTTTTGACCACCCCGCCGCTGATGATGGAGCCATGGGAAACGATAGAGTCCAGGGCCATACCGGTACGACTCGAATCTTTTGTTTGAAAAACGGTCTTTACCGGGGGAAACTGGGCCTGAAATGTGCGCAATGGCCACTTGGTGCCGTACATGTTAAAAGCCGGATTTACCCCCGTTAAGTCCATATTTGCATTCCAGTAAGCATCCAAATCTCCCACATCCCGCCAATAGGACGAATCATGAACGTGAGATTCAAGGACGCGGACTCGGCTGCCGTCGTCGTTGATTCGATAGACGAAGTCTTCGATCCGGTTTTCCTTTTTATAGGGAAAGGCGGAGAGTGCGTATTTTTCCATGGATTGCGGGATGATGTGTTTCCCAAAGTCATCTTCGTCCGAAGATTTTAACATGTCCAACAAGGCGGATGTCTTAAACATGTAAATACCCATGGACGCCAAAGCGTGTTCCGGGTCTCCCGGGATGGGTGCCGGTTCGGCAGGTTTTTCCTGGAAGCCGAGGATGCGGTATTGATCGTCCACGCGTACGATTCCATAACGATGGGCTTCTGAAATGGGGACTTCCACAACGGAAATGGTGACGTCCGCCCCATTTTTTTCATGGTAATTCCTTAAGTGACTGTAATCCATCTTGTAGACGTGATCTCCTGACAGGATGAGCACGTGCTTGGGTGTGTCCCTTTCGATCAAATAAAGATTTTGACGCACTGAATCGGCTGTTCCCTGGTACCATCGGTTTCCGGTCCGCATTTGGGGGGGTACCACCTTGAGGTAGTGCCCCAACGCGTAGCTGAAGATGTTCCAGCCGGCCTCAATATGTTCAACCAATGATTGGGCTTTATATTGGGGTAAAACGATAATCTTATATATCATCGAATTGATGCAGTTACTCAACGTCACATCGATGATCCGATAGATGCCGCCAAATGGTACTGCCGGTTTCGACCGGTCTTGGGTTAGCGGATAAAGCCGCTCGCCTTTACCGCCTGCCATAATAAGGGCAATGACATCTCTCATCGTTAGGTTCCCTTCAAAACGTCTATCATGGAAAACATCTTCCCACTGGCCCCTTGGGTCAGTTTATCCTGCAAGTACTTGATGGCATCGATGGTGCCCCGGGCATATATGTCTCGCCCGTTCACATTATGAGTGAATTGAAAAAAGACGGTACCGTCTTTTGAACGGAGGGTGTAGGTATGCCAGCCGTGCCCGTCAAGGTATTCCTCGGGAACGCCCCACTCGGTTTTCTGGGCCACCGGGTCTCTCTCCATCACGATTTGTTCCTTACTAAACGGTGTTCCCAGTTTGTTAAAGTGTTCGATCATGGCCTTGGCCGTACCGCTGGTATCGGCTTTGCCTTTTTGATGACTTTCCTTGACTTCCAGACGATAGCCGTCGAACATCCCCGGAAAAGCGTCGGCGGCATACGCCATCATAGCCTGAAACGCCACAATCTGCTTGGCCATATTGGGCGCAATGACGGCACATATGTTCGATGCCTCAATGGTATCCGCCAGTTGCTGCCTGTCTCCTCCCGTGGTCCCCATGACAAAGGGCAGCTCATGTTTACGGTAAAAGTCGGCGTTGTCGTTCACCGCTGTGGGATGGGTAAAATCGACGCAGATAAACGCGCCTTCCCGGCTTTTTAGGGTGTCGATCAGGGCGTCCCGTTCGTTCGGGGTGGTGAGTTGAACCGATTGAGAATCTATCTGAACGGTTTTGTCGGAAATCTCCGGTCCCGTCAAGGCGTAGGGAAGCAATGTCAGCCCGGGTTCTTTGGCGATATGCTCGGCCACTTTCGTAGACACTTTTCCTGGAAGTCCGTTAACCATTACCTTGATTGATTCCATGTCACACCTCCTCATCAGACAAGTTCGACCATCGTACACTAAGGGCTCGCGCAAAAATAACTTCACATTTTGCCATCTCGGCTTCCGCCCGT
>CAZHHS010000267.1:0-2794 GCA_964532395.1 uncultured Desulfobacterales bacterium
TGGCAGGACTCTCTGCGCCGTACTGCATGACAGGGCTCCTGGCGCTGACCCATGCGGAAGCCTTGTTCGGTATTACTTTGGCTCAGCTCATCAACCCGGGAGTGGTAGTCGTTCACGCCGGCTTGCCCTCTATTGCCAATATTCAGAAGAACTACAACGTAGACCTGGGGTTGGTTTCTCACAATGTGGCCAACCTCCTTGTAGAAAAAGTAAATAAAAAGTTGGGGCTTCCTTCCATCCAAACTGCGTGCACGACGAACCAGGAAAAGCCGAATGCCCAAGCCGAAACCGACGCCGTCAATGGGTATGGCCTGATGAAAAAATATGGGTTCCACCATATGCGGCACTGTTTTGGTTTTTTAAAGGAACTCATCTCTTTTTCGATCGCCAAGCTGGAACGACACATTGTTCTGTGTCGGGAAACCACTGCCGAGCAGGCACCGGACTATGCGCTGGAGCCCTATGATCCGGAGGGGCTTGATGCCATCCGGCGCAATGGAAGTAATGCCAACTATATGAGGGACGACCATACGTTGAAAAACACGGGAAAGTCCTTTCTCTATTAGGTGACACCCCCCTGGAACGACCTCCCTTCTTTAGAACCAATCCCTTGTTTCGTCGAAAGGCCCGTCTTTGTCCTTGACGATGGTGGCCGCACGCTCTATTTTCAAGATGAGTTTTAGGTCCCTTTTTTGCATACTTGAAAGCGCCGGGGTCATTCCTTGAGCCAGGACGGCCCATCACTTCGGGATCGGCCATGGATGTGTCATTAGCAGGCGCCCTGTCCCATAATCGAAAGGTACGTACGAGAAATGAAGGTGACGGTCTATCAAACCAGTCCGGTTCTGCTTGATGTCAAAGCAAATTTGGAAGATGTCATATCCAAAATTCATGAAGGGAAGGAGGACGGAGCCGAATTGATCGTTTTCCCGGAGTTGGCGTTGACCGGGTACTTTGTCGGGCATCAATACCACCAGGCGGCACTCCGGATGAATTCGAAAGAAATAAGCTCTTTGGCAAAGGCCACGAAAGGCACGGCGGCCGTGGTGGGGTTCATTGAAGAGTCCCAATCAATGAATTTTTATAATTCAGCCGTGGTCTTGGTCGACGGGGAGGTACTTTTTGCCTACCGAAAACTGAACCTTCCCAATTATGGGGTGTTCGAGGAGCGCAAGTATTTTGCTTCCGGAAAACAGATTCCCGTATTCAGGCTGCATGATTTCTGTATTGCCGTTTTTGTTTGTAACGATCTGTGGCACCCCTCCCTGCCTTATCTGGGCGTGGTTCAAAAGGCGGACATCTTTGTCACCGTTTTTAATTCGTCTCAGGGATCGATGGGCGATGAGTTCAGTAATATCGAAAGCTGGCAAATCATAGATGTCTTTTATTCCCGGATATTCGGAATTTATAATATCTGTGCCAACCGGGTCGGCGAAGAGATTTGTCCGGAGCGAAGAGAACTGGGTGCCGAAGACGCCTGTGAGAGGCTGCCGGGAGAAGGTGCATTGTCCTTACAAGGGGAGAATCCGTACCGGTTTTGGGGGGGCAGCGAAATTATCAATCCCTTTGGTCAGAATATTGCCAAGGCCAGGCTTTATGAAACCGATAGCATTTCTGCGCGGATATCCAAGGACCCATTGCGACGAAAGAAGATTTTACTTCCCTACTTGAGGAATGACGATCCGTATTTTACTGCCCGGGAGCTTAAACGTATATTGGACGAGAGGACCTATAAGTCCAGCCACTGTAAGAACGACCATTGATTTCACCTCCGGCTGTTCCCCGGCGATCGCCGATTTGGGGCTACAGCAACCGCATACATCGGACTCGGCTTTAGAAGGCTTCCGCCCCTTGCCTGTGTGTCTTCATGCCGTCGGGATAAAGGCTTTTGTCGAGCAAAACCGGCGAGGTAGATTCTCTTGTATTGGTTTATCCTAGCCCTTTCCACGGCATTCTTTGTCTCTACCGGCGACATGCTTGTAAAGAAATTCTTCGGTCGTTTTTCCCCCCGCGAGATGGCCATTGTTCAATCTCTGTTCAGCCTGCCGTTTGCCATTGCGGCGTTCTATTTTATTCCCATTCCCGAACTGGACGGCATTTTCTGGCTGTTGGTACTTGTCTTGGCGCCACTCGACGTGACGGCGTTCTATCTGTACATGAAGGCAATTAAGATGTCTCCCCTTTCGCTTTGCATTCCGTTTCTGTCATTCACGCCGGTTTTCATGATATTCACCGGCTTTGTCGTTTTGGGTGAAATGCCCAATTTATGGGGGGGGCTCGGTATTCTGCTCGTAGTGGCGGGAAGCTATGTGATCAATGTGAGTAAGGTGAAAGACGGATACCTGGCCCCTTTTGCAACCATTATCACCCAACCGGGTTCCCGGCTCATGCTGGTTGTTTCCGTCATGTTCTCTTTTATGGCGGTTCTGGGAAAAATGGCCATCCTGCACTCCTCGCCCACATTTTTCGGCTTCCTATTCTTGACGTCCCTTAATCTGATCACCCTTGCGGTCTTCCCACTGTTGGGAAAAGTCCGATGGAAAAAACTTCTGACAATGTATACGCCGGGTCTGTTGGTGGGTTTGATGCTCTTTTTTCACGTTCTATGTCACACGCTGGCCATTGGTATGGTGGAAGCCGTTTACATGATTGCTGTAAAACGCATGAGTATCCTTCTTAGTGTCGTTTACGGATGGCTTGTGTTTAGGGAGATCGAGATACGTCACCGCCTTATGGGTGCATCTCTGATGTTCTTCGGCGTGGTGGCCATTACGCTGTTCGGATAATGATAGGC
>CAZHHS010000268.1:0-2755 GCA_964532395.1 uncultured Desulfobacterales bacterium
TTGCATATATGATGTCTCACACCACCGGTGCTTGCGGGTTCGCTTCCTTGATTACAGTTTCCTGTCTTGCAAAAGCCGAGGCGTTCGTTCCCTACTCCCAGTAGCGCAGGATCACCGAGAAGATGGAATTAAAAAAAACGATCAAAAATATGCCGCTGACCACCGCAGAGGTTGTCGCTTCCCCGACGGACGCCGCGCCTCCCCTGACGCGGAACCCCCGCAGGCAACCGATCCATGAAATCAGCAAGGCAAAGACGGCGCTCTTAAAAAACCCCAACAGGACATCAAAGAGATCCAACGTCTTTAGGGTTTGGGTTATGTATGCGTTGGCCGTTAAATCGAGGGTGAATACCCCGACGATAAGACCTCCCATAATGGCGAAGAGATCCGAAAAAATCGTCAACAAAGGAACGACGATCACCGAAGCGAGGATCTTGGGCGTTACCAGAAACCGGGTGGGGTCAAACCCCATGGTGAACAGGGCATCCACCTCTTCGGAGATTTTCATCGTGCCGATCTCTGCGGCGAAAGCGGACCCGGATCTTCCCGCCACGATAATGGCCGTCATAATCGGGCCCAATTCCCGGGTCATGGCCAAGCTGACCAGCGATGCCACGTAGATGTTGGCCCCGAATTGTTGTAATTGAACCGACGACATAAATGCCATGATCAGGCCCATCAGAAAACTGATCAGTCCCACGATCGGTAAGGCGTCTACCCCGGTTTTTTGCATGCACGTATACATGTCATCCCGCCGTAACGATCGGGGATGAAGGCACACGTGGAGAAGGGCAAAACAGACCGATCCCAGAAAAGAAACCATATATTTTGCTTCCGAAGCCTGTCGGATGGTGGCCTCGCCAAGACGATTGAATAGGTTGGACCGCTTGGCGGATCCGGCAATCCGGTCCGCCTTCCCCAACGTATCGAAATCGTACATGGAAAGGGTTTTGTTGATTTCCTCGCTGATGTTTTGGAGACGGAAGTCCGCCTTTTCTCGAAGTGTCCGCAACTTGATTTCGGCGAGAACCAGGACACCATAATCATCCAGATAGGTTACCTTGCTCAGATCAACGGCCACGGATCCCCCGGCCTGGGGCGTGAGGGCGTTTCCAATGGTCTTGATCATCTGGGCGGAGTTGGATACACTCATCGGCCCCTCGAGATGGAGGGTCAATCCGGCAGGGCCGGTTTCTTCCACCCGATACTGACACTGCGATATGTTTTCAGGCTCGTTCATCGGAGACTCAACGCTTGTCTTCGTCCCGTACTTCGAAGCGAAAATCGGCCAACCCCGCTTCGTCGAGTCCATAGTCCCGCTTCAATAGGTTCACGTCCATTTGAAACACCAGCCAACCCAGAAACCGTGCCGCCTTGTGCATTTCAAAGGCCACTTCAATGCCTTTGCTTCCCATGGGATGATCTTCGTCTACCCGATATACGCGGAGTACCTTGTGGATGGTGTTTTCATCGCCCCGGAAGGCGATTCCGGCATAACTGTTACCGTCCATCAATTTGCCGTCCGACGGGGTGTCGATGGTGTAGGAATCAAAGACCTTCTTATTCTTGTCCAGCAAGACCAAACCGGTATACGGAACCACGCTGGTGTCTTGAATGTTGAAAAACTCCTCCATCAGTCGTCCCGTGGCGGATTTATTCCCTTTTGCGAAGTGCTCGGTAAGCATCGATTTCAGGAGCACATAATCTTTTGCCAGCTGATTTCGTAGGGCTTGCTTTTTCTCATCGACCCGTTGATACCCCTGTGACAGGTACCGATACCCGGCAAAGACGCTCCCGCCGATCAAAACAAGGACCACCAACAACGGGACAAACCAATTACGGATCCTGCGGTACCGTCTTTCCAGGTTTTGCACGGCGGTGACGTCCCGGCCCAAGGACAAGATTCCCTTAAAATTGTGGTGGCCGTCGTACAAAACCGTGGTGCTTGTAGAAACAAACCGGAGACCCTTATCCGGATGTCTGACCCGGAGAATCTTTTCCCGTACTGAATATCGCTGCCGGACTTCGTCCAAGAAATCTTTGTAGGCCCGAGGTTCTTCATAAATCTGTTCCACCGTGCCTTGGCGCATTTGCTTGGCGTCCCTGCCGTACAGGTTTTCGGCAGCCGTATTCCAAGAAAAGATGTGCCCCTCCTTGTCGGCAAGTAGCACCGCGTCGGGCAACTGATCACAAAACTCGCGAAAGCCGTAAACAATCTGGCTGGCTTCCCCCAGTCTGCTGGCCAGAAGCCTGGCAATCTCTACGGCGACTTCCGGAAAATCGCCCATGAAACGATCGATATCGGTTTCAGGAATACGCAAGACGGTTACATCGCTGCGGGCCTTTACCGTGGCCGTTCTTTTGGCCCTGAGTAAAAATGACATCTCGCCGAAAATGGAACCCCGGTCGGTGATTTGCCATATCTTTTTGTTGCCCTTCAGGATGTCGAGCTGCCCTTCAACCAGGATATACATATCCCGAGAATCGTCCCCCTCGGTAAGGATCGTTTGTCCCGATTGATAAGCGGTGCGGTAGCCGATCAGCCCATCGTCTTCTATGACACGTTCCAGCATGAGCGTCTTTCTTCTTGTCTTTTATCGCGAGAGATTCCGGGTCTCTAGGAGCTTGTCGGTTCCCCGGTGATTGGGGACCGCTCGTCCTTTTTTAGGCATGCCATGGAACTATGGCTTTGCCACAAGCGGATATTCTGCACGAATCATGCCGGAATACCGGGAGCTTAGGGGGGGTGTCCGTC
>CAZHHS010000269.1:0-2732 GCA_964532395.1 uncultured Desulfobacterales bacterium
TTGTCGTAAGCCCGGTGTTTTAAACCTATAAAATCGAGTAGCGCCATCGACTTGGCCACGACGGTCCCTCTTTCCCTTTGGGCCGGGGGGAGTTTGAAGGCCCCGCCGAAAAGGCCCGCCTTGGTCCGTACGTGGTAACCCATCATGACATTTTCAAGGACCGTCATGTTGGTGAAGAGCTCCACATTTTGAAAGGTACGGGCAATCCCTTTTCGGGCGATAATGTGGGGCTTGAGTCCGTTTATCTTTTCTTGACGAAAGACCACATGGCCTCGTGAGGGCGCCTGGAATCCGGTGATGATGTTGTAAAGGGTGGTCTTGCCGGCACCATTGGGGCCGATCAACGAGGTTATCTGCCCGGGGGCGACGCAAAAGGAAACGTCTACGAGGGCGGTGAGTCCGCCGAAGGATTTGCCTATGTTCGACAGTTCAAGGAGTTTTTCCATCGCGTTCAACGAATGGTACTTGCCGACATGTTTGCGTATGGGGTCGTCGGGCCGATTTCGTCGGATTGTCGTAAATGCTCGGCGACAGCCTCTACAAGCCGATCAATATCCAATGGAGAGTTTTTCAGAAAGACCACAAAAAAATAGGCATCGTGGCCGGGGGGCTCTATATATCCGGCCTGCGACCGTATTCCTTTGAGGGTTCCGCTTTTGTAGCGCACGGTGCCTTTGTGGCTCATCAGGTGTCTGTGACCGGCAAAAGACTTAAGGATTCGCAGCATGTCCATGGCGGAAAGCCGATTTTCTCGTGAGATCCCCGAGCCCTCCACCAACCGAAGATTTTGCAGGCCAAGTTGTTCCCGGCCGTAGGTGTTCAATGCGGCAATCCCCTTTTCCAATGTGGCGGGCGGACCGTAGACGTGGGCGCCCATGGAGATGAGAAGTTGGTTTGCCATGAAGTTGTTGGAATAGGCCAGCATCTTGCCGACGACGGCCTCCAAAGGAAATGGGGAGCGGTGTGTATAAAGCAACCGGTCGGCGGTACCCACAAGACCGGCTCGAATCTGTCCCGAATGAGAGACACCCTGGCGATCCAGAAAATATAACAGGAGTTCTCCCGCATAACAGGCCACGTCGTTGCCCCCGTGTAGGAATGTATATCGCCCCGTTTCCGTCCCAAGATCGGGAATCTTCTCCCGGGCCAAAGGGGTGATCGGAGTTTGGGGTTCCGCCGATATAATCCGGCCTTGGTTGTCATGTTTGTAAAAAACCGTGTTAAAATTGGCGCATAAGGCACCTACCGGGGCATCGAAGGGGTTGGTAGAACTTCCCGTTCCCGGAACGGTAATAGGGTGAGAAAAATATGAATCATCCAGTACCAGGTCGCCGATCCGATCCAGCTTGTCAGCCAAGTCGGCAGCGATCTGTTGCCATATTTCCGATATGAGGAGAGGGTCTCCATACCCTTTAACTTTAAGGCTTTGCTTCGAATCCAGGTAAAATTCGGTTTTAAACCGGTAGCCGGTGCCGAGATGCTGAAACGCCGCCAGACCGGTGAGTATCTTCAGTGTCGAGGCCGGGGTATAGCATTGCGTGGCATTGTGTTCATACAATACGTCACCGTTCGGATCGGCGACCAACAACACATCGTTGGCGGAAAGCCGGGACAACAGGGCGGATACATCCATGCCCGAAGCCGTATTCGGTGTTAGAAAACCGCATAAGCACCATAGGGTGATCAGCGCCCATACGAAAGCGGATCGTCTCATGCCGTTACTTTTCACTGAATAAAAAACGTGTCCAAACGCGTTCAAGCGGAACACCTCGACTTTTGCAACGTTCAGCCCTTACTGTTTAAAAAGGCTCGAAATGCCCGGCATGTCATGTAGGCATCGGCTTTGCTGGCCAACTCGAAAGGCGAATGCATCGCCAGAAGGGGGGCGCCACAATCGAGCACCTCCATGCCATGCACCGCCAGGAACTTGGCAATGGTTCCCCCGCCGCCTTCGTCTACCTTTCCCAATTCTCCGGTTTGCCAGATCACCTTGTCGCGATTGAAAATCTTGCGGATCTGCGCCAGATATTCGGCATTGGCATCGCTCGAACCATATTTGCCGCGCGAGCCGGTAAACTTCGTAATACAAACACCATATCCCATCCGGGCGGCGTTATTCTTTTCGTGTACTTCTTGATAGTCGGGATCCAGGGCACCATTTGCGTCCGCCGACAAGGCCCTGGAACGAAGCAGACAGGTCCTCAGCACCTTACTGCTGGTTTCTTCGCCTGTTACCTCAAGCAGGTTGGCCACCACTTCTTCGAGGAACCGGGATTTGGCACCGGTGCTGCCGTCACTACCGATTTCTTCTTTGTCCATGAACAATACCAGTGCGGTCTTTTCTTGACCGGTCGTTTCTGAAATGGCTTCCAGGGACCCGTAAGCACAAAGGCGGTCGTCCTGTCCGTAGGCCCCGATTAAACTGCGATCAAATGCTACATCACGGGCGTTTCCGGCAGGAACGACTTCTATTTCCGCGCTCATGAGATCTTCCTCGATCATCCCATAAGTGGAAAAGAGATAATCCAAGACGGCCAGTTTGAACCGGTCCTCGGTCTTTTCGTCCCCAATGGGTAGGCCGCCCACGAGCAGGTTGAGTTTTTCGCCTTGAAAGGCGTCGGAGACCTTTTTGTCTGTCTGGACCTTGTGCGACAGGTGGGGTAACAGATCCGAAATCGTGAAAACAGGGTCATCCGGTGATTCTCCCACCACAATATCGAAGGTCTTGCCAT
>CAZHHS010000270.1:0-2705 GCA_964532395.1 uncultured Desulfobacterales bacterium
AGGATTGAAGGCGAGTTTGTCATGGTGCCTCGGGAAGAAATAGAACTCATGGATATTTCTCCCGACCAGCTGGTGAGCGTGTCCGCTTCGTTGATTCCGTTTCTGGAAAACGATGATGCCAACCGAGCCCTTATGGGGTCCAACATGCAACGGCAGGCCGTACCCTTGTTGAGGTCCAGTGCCCCCCTGGTGGGTACGGGGGTGGAAAATGTGGTGGCCCACGACTCCGGGGTCACGATGATCGCTCGCGATGACGGTGAAGTAGTCGATGTGGACGCATCCCGTATCGTTATAAAGCATTCCGGAAACGGAAAAGGGTTCGGCGAGCAAGTGGGTATTTACAACCTGATCAAGTTTTCCCGTTCCAACCAAAACACCTGCTTTAATCACCGGCCCATTGTTAAGAAGGGCGAACAGGTCAAAAAGGGAGATATTATCGCCGATGGTCCGGCCACGGAAGCTGGAGAGCTCGCCCTGGGGAAAAATGTGTCCGTGGCGTTCATGCCTTGGGGCGGATATAATTTTGAGGACTCCATTTTGGTAAGTGATCGTCTGGTTCGAGACAGTGTCTTTACCTCCATCCACGTGGAGGAATTTGAGACCTTGGCCAGAGACACCAAGTTGGGCAAGGAAGAAATTACCCGGGACATCCCCAACGTGGGAGAAGATGCCCTGCGAAACCTGGATGAAAGCGGTATCATTCGGCTGGGGGCCGAAGTCAAGCCGGGTGATATTTTGGTGGGCAAGGTAACCCCGAAAGGGGAAACTCAGTTGTCTCCGGAAGAGAAGTTGCTGCGGGCCATTTTCGGCGAAAAGGCTGCAGACGTAAAAGATTCATCCCTCCGTGTGCCGCCGGGAATTTCAGGGGTGGTTATCGATGCCAAGGTCTTTTGCCGTAGAGGTGTGGAAAAAGATGAGCGGGCCTTGAGTATTGAAAAATACGAGATAGAGTGCTTGGAAAAGGACCGAGACGACGAGTTGGCGATTGTTGAAGAAGCCGCCAGAGAGAGCCTGGAGGGGCTTCTGGTGGGAAAGATAAGCGTGTCGTCACTGAAGAAGGGAAAGACCGTTGTTCTGAAAAAGGGTGACAAGATTTCTCGGAAGGCTTTGGCGGATCTGTCGATTCCCAGTATGGCCGACATTGAACTCAAGGATGCTTCCGTGGCCGCTCAGGTTGCAGAACTGGTGGAGCGCTATGAGTCCCGTTGCGAAAAGATTCATAAGCGATTTACACAGCAGGTGGAACGATATGACAAGGGCGACGAGTTGCCGCCGGGAATCATCAAGATGGTGAAAGTTTTTGTGGCCATGAAACGCAGGCTCTCCGTGGGGGACAAGATGGCGGGGCGACACGGGAACAAGGGGGTCGTTTCTTGCATTCTTCCCCAGGAGGATATGCCTTATTTCGAGGACGGTACACCGGTGGACCTGGTATTGAACCCGTTGGGCGTACCCTCTCGAATGAACGTGGGCCAGATCCTGGAAACCCATTTGGGATGGGCGGCCAAAGGGCTTGGTGATCAGCTCAACCGACTGGTTGAGGCGGAGAAATATGACGCCTTGAGGACCAGCCTAGAGTCCGCTTTCGGTACCCCTTCCATTAAGGCCGACGTGGGTAAACTCGACAAGGACGAACTGGTGGCGTTCGCCAATCGGTACAAAGAAGGGGTACATGTAGCCACGCCGGTTTTTGATGGAGCAAAAGAAGAACAGATCAAGGCAATTCTTCAGTCGGCGGGGTTTCCCACCCGAGCCCAAACCGTACTCTACGATGGACGAACCGGTCAGGCCTTCGATACGCCGGTTACCGTGGGGGTGATGTACATGTTGAAATTGCACCATCTGGTAGATGACAAGATCCATGCCCGGTCCATTGGTCCGTATTCACTGGTGACACAGCAACCATTGGGCGGCAAGGCACAGTTCGGTGGCCAACGGCTGGGAGAGATGGAAGTGTGGGCCACGGAGGCTTACGGTGCTGCCTATGCCCTACAAGAATTCTTGACGGTGAAGTCCGATGATATGGCCGGACGGACACGCATGTACGAAAAGATAGTCAAAGGTGAAAACGTGCTCGAAGCGGGCATTCCAGAGTCATTTAATGTGTTGGTGAAGGAACTGCAAGGTCTGGGGCTGAATATCGGCCTTATTGAACAGGAAACAGAAGGTCAGAGTTAAAGCGAATGGATTCATGCACGACGCACGAAAAGCGACAAACGCAGCGCGGACGGGTCTCCTGCCGGAGTAAAACGGTCAGAGTAGTCCCCGTTAATGACCGATCACGTCCGGAGCTGCCGGCGGGCTTTTTTAGGAAGTCGTCAAAGTAAGGAAGGGAGATACACCTTGGAAGAATTGTATAGTTTCTTTGCAAAGCCTAAAGACCCTCTAAGCTTCAATGCGGTGTCTATTTCTCTGGCATCGCCGGAACATATCCTGGAGTGGTCTTACGGAGAGATTAAGAAACCGGAGACGATCAATTACAGGACCTTTAAGCCGGAGCGTGACGGTTTGTTTTGCGCGAAGATCTTTGGTCCGACCAAGGATTATGAGTGTAATTGCGGTAAGTACAAACGCATGAAACACCGAGGTGTGGTGTGTGAAAAATGTGGCGTGGAAGTGATCCAATCAAAGGTACGGCGGGAACGGATGGGCCATATCGAACTGGCCAGCCCGGTGGCGCATATCTGGTTCCTGAGAAGCCTGCC
>CAZHHS010000271.1:0-2699 GCA_964532395.1 uncultured Desulfobacterales bacterium
GGCTGGTGTTAAGCTATAACCGAGACATGCAGGAAGACAAGGAACCCCTGTTTGACACCGTCGACACGGTCAAGCAGTGTCTGGCCGTTTATGAACGGTTAATCCCGCGACTGATGGTCAAGAAGGCGTCGATCGAGCGTTGGGTGAACGTAGGCTTTTTGAATGCCACCGACGTGGCGGACTTTCTGGTAACGAAAGGGATGCCCTTTCGGCAGGCCCATCGATGTACCGGTGAGGTGGTTCGATATGCCATAGAACAAGGCAAGGAAATACATGACCTGTCGATGGAAGAGTTGAAGCAGTTTTCGAGACGTTTCTCTGAAGATCTCTTCCCGCTTTTAGAGCCTCGAGAAATGATAGATAGACGGGTTTCACCGGGTGGAACAGCGACAAAGAATGTGCGGGAGGCCATACGGGCGGCCAAGCGCGTGATTGCTGAAGAGATGGGGGAGTAACAGATGGATGCCGTGGAGACGGTGCGTAACCGCAAGCTTATGAAGGGGGTCCTCGGCATCTTGATGACCACGCTGTGCTTCCATGTGGGGTGCGGGCGAAAGGGGCCGCCGAAACCGCCTCGAACGATAACCCCGCCGGCTGTTTCCGACCTAACGGCTGATCTTGCGGGGCGTCGGATAGCGCTGACCTGGTCGGTTCCCAGGCAGGGCGGTGAAGTCGTCGATGGCATCCAAGGTTTCAATGTGTATCGATTCAAAACGTCTGATCCCGAAAAGTTGTGTGCCCGCTGTCCCATTGATTTTCGCAAGTTCGAAGAAATCGAAATGGATGCAGGCGTACCCGGGGAAGAGGATCGAGTGACCCTCTATGATACCTATGAACCGGGATACGGGTATGCGTATAAGGTTGTGGTATTGCATGAAAGCGGCGGCATGAGTAAGGACTCGAACATCGCCAAGGTATTACCATAAGGATTGAGGAATAGACATGCATCATTTTCAATATAACGGCGATGTCATGTATTGTGAGGACGTGGCGATCCAAGACATCGCGGAAGCCGTGGGCACGCCGTTTTATCTCTATAGTCACGCCACACTGAGACAACATTTCCAGGCATTTCAGAACGCCTTCAAAGGGAGTGACCACCTGATATGCTTTTCCGCCAAATCCAATTCGAACCAGGCGGTGTTGCGGCTTTTCGCAAACTTGGGCGGGGGGCTGGATATTGTTTCCGGCGGCGAGCTATTTCGGGGATTGAAGGCGGGCGTTCCGCCGGAAAAGATCGTATTCTCAGGTGTCGGAAAACGTGAAGATGAAATCCGTTATGCCCTTGAATCGGATATCCTCATGTTTAATGTTGAGTCCTTACAAGAGTTGCGGCAAATCGATCGATGTGCCGCTGCCTTAAACAAAAGGGCTCCCATAGCGCTTCGGGTCAACCCGGATGTCGATCCTCAGACCCATCCCTACATTTCCACCGGTCTGAAAAAGAACAAGTTCGGTATAAACCAAGAGGCTGTCGTCGATGCATACAGAACGGCCCAGGCCTGTGACCATGTCCGCATCACCGGGGTGAGCTGCCACATCGGATCTCAGATTACTCAGGTGGGGCCGTTTGTGGACGCCCTGGAGCGCCTAAAAGCCCTGCTGGCCACATTGGGGGATATGGGAATCCAGGTGTCTTATCTGGACATGGGCGGGGGGCTTGGCATTACATATGATCAAGAACTGCCCCCTCATCCCGAGGAATACGGCCGGGCGGTGGTGGAGGCCTTGGGTGATTTATCGGTCACGCCTATTTTTGAGCCCGGTCGGGTCATCGTGGGCAATGCCGGCATTTTGGTAACCCGGGTCCTTTACACGAAGGGGGGCGAAGATCGGGATTTCGTGGTCGTCGATTCGGCGATGAATGACCTGGTCCGGCCTTCATTGTATGATGCCTATCACGGCATAGAGCCGGTGATAAAGTCTGATAGAGAAATGATTCATGCCGATGTGGTCGGTCCCATTTGTGAGACCGGAGACTTTTTGGCGAAGAACCGACAGGTGCCGCGCTGCGAGGCGGGCGACCTGCTGGCGGTGATGAGTGCCGGTGCGTATGGATTTACCATGTCCTCCAATTATAATTCCCGGCCGCGGGTTCCAGAGGTCATGGTAAAGGACGATACGTTTCAGGTCGTTAGAGAACGGGAAACGTATGCGGATTTGATTCGTGGTGAGTCTATTCCGCAGTTTATCGGTATCTAGGCGTCGGCGGGAGAACTGCCGGTTGAGCGACGTTGAAATGCTCAAAAACGATCAACTGGAGAGAAAACGGGGGAATTTGATCTTCCAACGAACCCGACCAAACCGGATCGACTTTTTGAAAACGTTACCGGTTCACGACGATCTCCGATTTCAATGGTGCTAAAACTCAGCCCTAAGAGTCCCTAGGTTCCGTTGCGGCCGGGTTTACCCAAATAGGTCATGTGGATTGTCCAAAATATGTAGTGCCTGTCGAATTTCAACGTAACAACGGAACCAAGGGACTCTAACGGCTTCAAACAGTTAGCCCCATTGAAATCTGAGACCGTCGTGAACCTTATGCGACGATGTCTCTTCCGAGTTTGTTATGGGTTTTGCAACGGGTGTGGTGAATTCTCGACGTCCACGCGCCAACGACGTTCGTGCCCGGGTATTTTGCCGGAAGGTGTCACGAGCGCTTTGTATAAGTTGTTCGAGCGACCATTATGGATCTTTTGGGG
>CAZHHS010000272.1:0-2689 GCA_964532395.1 uncultured Desulfobacterales bacterium
GGACATCCCGTCTGTACAGACGGGACAACACCGGTACCAAGTCCTGTGATACGGTAGCTCGGGGATTGCTCAGTTGTAAAAAGGGGTCCGCACGTCCCCATCGTCTAGTCTGGTCCAGGACACCGGCCTTTCACGCCGGCAACACCGGTTCAAATCCGGTTGGGGACGCCACACTTTAATTATCCACCGGCCCGAGCCTTGACTCGGGCTTTTTTCTCACCAACTTAATCTTTTACATGTCCGTCACCTGCGGGAACCGATGAGGACACCCCATGTCGGGACGTTTCAAGTTTGATCGAATGGAGCTGGCCGGATCTTTGGGAGACCTCGGCACGCTTCTGCCCATCGCCGTTGCCATGGTACTGATCAACGGCCTTAATCCGCTCGGCGTCTTTTTTTCTATCGGGGCGTTCTACATCATATCCGGCATCTATTTCGGCATCACCGTTCCCGTTCAACCGATGAAAGTCATCGGGGCGTACGCCATTGCCACCGCCATGAGTGCGGAACAGATTCTGGCGTCTTCTCTGCTGATGGCCGCTTTTCTGTTAATCATCGGTTTAACCGGGGGGATAGACATTATTCGTAAAATTACGCCTATATCGGTGATTCGGGGTGTTCAGCTATCGACCGGGGCACTCCTTATCGCGGGGGGCATCAAACTGGTGATGGGAATATCCCGGTTTCAGCAACTTCACGACGCCGTCGAGCCCAACCTATCGATTCAAGCCCTAGGCCCCATCCCGGTAACCCTGGTTATCGGCGGTATCAGCGGCATCCTGACACTACTGCTTCTGGACAACCGACGATTTCCCGCCGGCTTGATCATCGTGCTGGGCGGAATCGTCACCGGGTTGGCCCTGG
Organism: uncultured Desulfobacterales bacterium; assembly: GCA_964532395.1. Classification (GTDB taxonomy): domain Bacteria; phylum Desulfobacterota; class Desulfobacteria; order Desulfobacterales. The sequence goes on from CAZHHS010000272.1 coordinate 865, forward strand.
GTGCAAAGATCGACTTGCCGGGCCTCGGAGTCGGTTTTTTTCTGCCCCAAATATTTTCTTTCGGATTTCCGAAACAGGCGGATTTTACCTTCGCCTTTTTTGCCCTGGTCTTGCCTCAACTGCCCATGACCCTCGGTAATGCGGTTTTGGCCTATACGGATCTTTCCAAGACCTACTTTGGAGATCGCTCGGCCAAACTTACCAACCGAAAAGCCTGCGTGAGCATGGCACTTGCGAATTTTTTCAGCTTTTCCCTTGGGGGCATGCCCATGTGCCACGGCGCAGGGGGGCTGGCGGCACACTATCGTTTCGGCGCCCGGACGGCCGGGTCTAACCTCATGATCGGATTGCTTTTCGTGGCCCTGGCCGTTCTTTTGGGCGACGACATTATTGTCCTTTTAAACCTTCTGCCCTTGTCCATCCTGGGCATACTACTTGTATTTGCCGGATCTCAGCTGACACTGACTATTATGGATCTGAAACATCGCAAAGACTACTTTGTCGCCACATTGATACTGGGTATTACGCTGGCGTCCAACCTGGCGGCAGGTTTTATTGCAGGCATGGGTGTCGCCCTCCTTCTCAAGTGGAAAAAACTCTCCGTGTAGCCGATTCACCTCATCCGTTCCTTCGTTCAATATGGGGTCGCCCGGTGTGGACCGGACTGCAATCATTACAAACTTCTAACTTGCCACTCATCCTTTCCTAACAATTCAACACTACATTACGTTTAAATCTACGTCGGCGGGGTCCTTGTTAAGGATACGCTACACTTAACAAGATTTTAACCCTTCTCTAACACAAACCTAACAAAGGAAATTTATTTTAACCCAAAGGAAAAGGAGGTATGAAGTAATGAAGAAAGCATTTTTTACAGGACTATCGGTTTTGGCAGCGTGTATCTTTTTAACCACCACCGCCGTGGCGGGCAACTTGGTAATCAAGGGATCCACCACGGTCCTGCCGATTGCTCAGAAGGTCGCGGAAGACTACATGAAACAGCATCCCGACACCAACATCTCCATTAGCGGCGGCGGGTCCGGTAACGGCATCAAGGCCATTATCGACGGAACCACGGATATTGCCGACAGCTCCCGGTTCATCAAGGACAAGGAGGTCAAATTGGCCGTATCCAGGGGCGTCTTCCCGGTACCCCACAGCGTGGCGTACGACTGTATCGTTCCCGTGGTTCACCCCAGCAATTCCGTAAAGGACCTTTCCATGGTTCAGCTCAAAGAGATTTACCTGGGCAAGATCACCAACTGGGAAGACGTGGGCGGACCGGACCGCAAAATCGTGGTCATTTCCCGGGACACATCGTCGGGAACCTACGAGGTATGGGAAAAGAAGGTCATGGAAAAGGAACGCGTATATCCCGGCGCCTTGCTCCAAGCCTCTAACGGTGCAGTCGTCCAGGCCGTTGCAAAGAACAAAAACGCCGTTGGCTACATCGGCCTCGGGTATGTGGATGATTCGGTCCAGGCCTGTAGCGTCAACGGTATCACCGGGTCGGAAACAACAACCCTGAATGGACTGTATCCTATTAGTCGACCCCTTTTTATGTTCACCAACGGCTGGCCGAAAGAAGAAGTCGCCAACTTCATCAACTACGTTCGTCATCCGGAAAAGGGTCAGAGACTTGTAGGCGAGGCCGGATACGTCCCGCTCTATTAAGACTGTGATATACCACAACGGATAAGCAAGGGGGGTACGGATGTGATGATTGGGTCATCCGCACCCCCTTCCAACGAACTTGACTTATCCTGTTTGAGAAGGTCGCGCGTTGGGGCCACTTCAAATTTCAATGCGCCTAAAACTCGGCCGC
>CAZHHS010000273.1:0-2689 GCA_964532395.1 uncultured Desulfobacterales bacterium
GTGTAGGGCTCAAGGTCGAAGACTCAGGAATTCTGATAAGAAATCTCTTTCTCTGGGACCTCTGCGGCTCTGCGGTGAATTCGTTTTTGGACAAAAATGACCTTCTGCCTTAAGCCTTGCACCTTGAACCGTGTGCCTTATTCCGTTTCGTAATCCGCGCTAATCTGCGTAATCTGCGTAATCTGCGGATCAGTATTCGATCCACGTATCCGGCTCGCCGTCCCCGTTGGTATCTTTCTCCGCGCTTTTGGGCTCTCCATTCTCATAGAAGACCCACTCGTCGATTTTACCGTTTCCGGATGTATCCGACTTTAAGTTCGTCAATTCGCCGTCGTCGTTATATTCCAAAAAGACGTCCGCTTTTCCATCGCCGTCCATGTCTCTCTTCCCCTGGGTGCGGACGCCGTCTTCGAACTCCAGCCACTCATCGACTTTCCCGTCGGCATTGGAATCGACTTCCACGGTTTTTACCTGGCCCTCTTCATCGTAGATTTCCGTTCGGTCGACTTTTCCATCGAAGTTGGAATCGCTTTCGATCTTCCGTGGCTTCAAACGGGGCCGTTCGGTCGCCGTCTCCGTTTCTACGGCGTGGACGAGTCCGGCACTGAACAGGTAAACAGAAGCCACCACCACTGAAAACAAGATCCGTATTTTCATCTCTCTACAGTCCTTTCTTGGAGCCCATCCGTGGTGGAACCATGGATGGGCGGTATTGGGTATTCGGTATTCGGTCTTGGCCAAAACGGACAACCCCAGCCCACGCGCGCCCGGTAAGGCGGTTCCGCCATGGCCAAATCTCTGCTAGCGTACAACCGAGGACGCCGATGTGTCAATACCGATACGGGACGGGAATCCCTGCCGCGCAAGCCTTTGCGTCCTTCAGAGGCCCGGTTTTATTCTGTTCCGCCACGTCCTTACAGCGATATTGCTGCATATGAAAGGGTCTTTTTTTCATATAGATTTCACGTTTCCTTGACAATATTGTGACAAATTCGGCCTATGGTGAACTTTTGCCCGCAGCCGGATTAATACCGAGTGGGGACTTAAACCACGAGACCAAGACCTTTATGAAACCGGAGCCCGTCTATAACAACCAATTGGCCGGCGATGAACATAGGCCTCGTCCACCGTCAGGGGAACCATCGGCGGAGCTGAAAAAAAGGGGGTTCTTGGCGCAGCCTGTCATCCTGGTGGTGGAAGACGAACCGGACATCCTGGATCTCATAACCTTCCATCTCGAAAAGGCGGGCAACGTGGTTCGTAAAGCCTCGGACGGCGCCCAGGGACTCCGTATGTGCCAAAAGAAAACACCGGACCTGGTCGTCCTCGACCTGATGTTGCCGGGAATGGATGGGAAGGAAGTGCTTCGTCGCATTCGACAGGACCACACCATCCGCTCGACGCCCGTGTTGATCCTCACGGCCAAAGCCGATGAGGTAGACCGAATCGTGGGCTTTGAAATCGGCGCTGATGACTACATGACAAAGCCCTTCAGCCCGAGAGAACTCGTGCTCAGAATCGAGGCCGTCTTAAAACGGGTGCGGCCGGCTCGCCCCGCCGCCAACCTGATCCGGTCCGGCGCCTTACTGATCGACCCGGAGCGACACCGGGTGGAAGTCGACGGGAAGGAACTGGCGCTCACCATCACCGAGTTTCGTCTGGTTCACTACCTGGCCACACACGCGGGCCGGGTTCAAAGCAGAGACATCCTTCTGGATCAGGTCTGGGGATATTCTTATGAGGGGTATTCGCGAACGGTGGACACCCACGTACGTCGCGTTAGAAAGAAGCTGGGGGCCTTGCGGGACTGCATTGAAACCGTTCGGGGGGTGGGCTATCGATACAGGGAAGCAAAATAACCCTAAAGTTGTATAAGAAACATGTCAAAATGAGTGCAAGAGCAATGTTGATAAAAGTTTGAGCGACTTTGAAGCGATATTGTCGAATTGACCATCGGTGACATCCAGACAAGGGGGAAAACATCCATGTTTCTTGCCCTACGGGAAAGCCGAGTATACTGCATCTGCTATGTTCTTAAGGGTTCGGCGTCCCGCCAAGGCGGGACTGCCTTACCCTTAACGCCTTGCACCTGCAGCATCCTCGACTTTTACAACATTAGGGACAATCACCCCCGCCGTCCCGATTAACTGTCAGCAAAGGTTTTCTTCGTTTTGTAAAACATCCCGGGTGGCCCGCCACGCGAGAATCGGGACATAGTTAAACACGGTCGCTCGCTCTTCAATCTGTTCTTTATAAGTCTTATAAAGCTCCCTGACCGTTTCCTCGCAATTTTTTCCAAATTCCCCGATCAACTGCCTGATACTGTTTTCGTGAGCGGCACTGATTTCTGAAGTGTTCACCATCGCCCTCCAACAAGGATATAGAATCTTACGAATCCATCATCAACTTCCGGTCCTGTTCTCGGTGAACGAAGTCCTCCGCTTCGCACGTCGGTCTTTCCGGTAAGGCACTTGGGCTTATAAAACAGCGGACTTCCAAAATCAAGGAAACTGTGACATTCGGCAAATATTGTAACATAATTGTCACAAAACTCAATATTGACGGAACCGTAAAAAGTCGGTTTTTTTGTCTTTTCGTCATTCCGGCGAAGGCCGGAATCCAGAGAATTCAGGAACTTCTGGATGCCGGTCGCAGATCCCGTGATTAGCGGGGATCAAGTCCGGCATGA
>CAZHHS010000274.1:0-1654 GCA_964532395.1 uncultured Desulfobacterales bacterium
TCGTCGGTAACACGGTCGACGTGATGGTGGACCGTTGGGAGGACGAAGACGGAACAGTCAAAGTGTCCAAAGACAAGGCCTCGCGGATCAAAGTCTGGGATGATATTAAACATGCCTATGACAACGACGAAAGCATTCGGGGCGTAATCACCAGCCGTGTGAAAGGCGGACTTTCCGTGGATATCGGGTTACCCGCCTTCCTTCCCGGTTCCCAAGTGGACCTTCGGCCGGTGCGCAACCTGGACGATGTGGTTGGAAAGACGTTTGATTTTAAGATATTAAAATACAACAAGAAACGAAACAATATCGTCTTGTCCCGACGGGTCATCCTGGAAAAGGATCGGGAAGAAAAGCGGGCCGAGACCTTGGCCACCATACACGAAGGCAAGGTGATGGAAGGGGTGGTCAAAAATATTACCGAATATGGGGTGTTTGTCGATTTGGGCGGCATCGACGGGTTGCTGCATATTACCGACATGTCTTGGGGGCGGGTGAACTATCCGTCTGAAATGTTTTCGGTAGGAGATGATATTACGGTAAAGGTGTTGAGCCTCGACCTGGACCGGGAGCGGGTATCGCTCGGGGTGAAACAATTGGTGCCGGATCCGTGGACGGACGCGGAGGCGAAATATCCGGTGGGCGGCAGGGTGACCGGAACGGTCGTGAGTCTAACCGACTATGGCGCTTTCATTGAATTGGAAAAAGGGGTTGAAGGGCTGATCCATGTTTCGGAAATGTCCTGGACCAAAAAGGTCAGACACCCGTCTAAAATGGTATCCGTCGGTGAGGCCGTAGAGGCGGTGGTATTAAATATCTCCTCTGAAAACCGTCGGATTTCACTCGGCATGAAACAAGTGGTGCCGAACCCGTGGGATGTGATTTCGGAGAAGTACCCCGTAGGAACCACCATCGAGGGGAAGATAAAGAACATTACGGACTTTGGCCTTTTTATCGGCATCGACGAGGGGATCGACGGCCTGGTGCATATTTCGGACATGTCGTGGACAAAGCGGGTCAAGCACCCTTCGGAGCTCTACAAGAAGGGCGAAGAGGTGCAAGCCATCGTGTTGAATATCGACAAGGAAAACGAACGGTTTTCGTTGGGGATTAAACAGTTGCAGCGGGATCCGTGGGAAACGGTGCCGGAGCGTTATGTGGTGGGTACAAGCATTACGGGCACGGTGACCAATGTTACGGAATTCGGGGTATTCGTGGAACTCGAGGAGGGTATCGAAGGCCTGGTGCATGTGTCCGAAATCGGAAAGGAAAAGATTAAGTCTCCGGTGGGCAAGTTTCAGGTCGGTGATGTGGTTACCGCCAAGGTGTTAAACATCAATCCGAAAGAGCGGCGCATCGGCCTGTCCATGAAGCAGCTGGAGGTGGATGAAGAACACGAATTGGTGTCCGACTATTTGAATAACTACGAGGGGCCCACATCGAGTCTCGGTGAGCTGTTGAAAGAAAACCTCCAGGAAAAACCGGCCGAAGCGGTTCCTGAGCAAGAGGCGGTGGAAGGAACGGAGGCCGAAGGCGGTGATGAGGAAGCGGCCGGTGAAACGGAGGCGACCGCAGAAGGTGACATGGCCGAGGGTGAAGGATCCGATGAAACCGAAGAGTCCCCGGGCGCGGATACGGTATCGGATATGGCCTCCTC
>CAZHHS010000274.1:1664-2685 GCA_964532395.1 uncultured Desulfobacterales bacterium
GAGGCCGAAACCGATGAATCGGAAAACGCGCAAGCTTCATCCGAAGGGGATGAGGGTACCGACGAGCGTGACGAGGAGACCAATGTCTGATCCCGTGGCATTGCTTTAACGGAGACGCATTGCCGTGTTTGCCAGAAGACACCCCATATTGTTCTTCATGTTGATGGTATGTGTGACCGGGGCCGTTGTGATTATCAGCATAACGGCCCTTTTTTTGTTCGGTCGCCGCGACACGGGGTTGGAGTTTCGGGATAATGTGGGCGTGGTAAAGGTGGAAGGCATCATTGCCGACCCCGAGCCGATATTGAAGCAGCTCAAGGAGTTGCGAAAAAACGAACGAACGAAGGCCATCGTGTTGCGGATTGACTCGCCCGGCGGTGGGGTGGGCGCCTCCCAGGAGATATACCGGGAGGTGAGACGCACCGCAGAGTCAAAACCGGTCATAGCCTCCATGGGGGCGATCGCCGCTTCCGGGGGGTATTATGTGGCTGCCGCCTGTGATCAGATCATGGCCAACCCCGGCACCATAACGGGTAGCATCAGCGTCATCATGGAATTTGCCAATGTGGAAAATCTCTTGGAGAAATTGGGGATATCGGCCCGTGTGTTGAAGAGCGGCAGATATAAAGACGCCGGGTCGCCGTTTCGAAAAATGACCCCCGAGGAAGAAGCGCTGCTACAGGGCTTTATCGACAATGTTCATGAACAGTTTGTCGATGCCGTGGTAAAAGGGCGAGACATGTCCGAAGAGGCGGTGCGGTCGGTTGCCGACGGCCGGATCTTTACCGGAGAAAAGGCGAAAGCGCTCGGTCTGCTGGATCGTTTGGGCAACCTGGAAGACGCCATCCGATGGGCGGGCAAAGAAGGGGGGATCAAAGGTGAACCGACGGCGGTTTACCCCAAGACCAAGGAGTTCTCCCTGCTTGAATATCTGATCGGGTCCAAGGCCATCGAGGGGGCGTTGGATCGAATAACGGCACGCGTCTGTTATTTTGGGTATCTCTGGGTCCCGGGAAACGGG
>CAZHHS010000275.1:0-2679 GCA_964532395.1 uncultured Desulfobacterales bacterium
CTTTCAATCGGTTGACGGCTCCTGGGAAATAATTTCTCCGTTTTTCGCGGGTGACCCGTGGGCTCCCTTGCGGATGGCCGATATCTTACGACAAAAGACGGCTAATGGCAATGAATGACCGGGCCTGGAAAATGCTTTTTCCCTTATCTAAAGTGTGGTAGCCTGCCGCTTTTTACAAAGCCACTGAATTGGCGATTGAAAGGGGTCGTTTAGGTGAAAATTCCAGATTATATCCGAAAACTCGAAGCCTACGTGCCGGGTAAGCCGATTGACGAACTGGAGCGGGAGTACGGTATCGCCGATTCCGTAAAGTTGGCGTCCAACGAAAACCCCCTTGGCCCTTCCCCGAAGGCCGTGGCGGCGATCAAGGGCGCTTTGAGGGATTTGCATCGATATCCCGATGGGTACGGCTTCCGGTTGCGGGAAAAGCTCAGCGCCAGACTGAACGTGGATGCCGATAATATCGTGTTTGGAAACGGTTCCAACGAAATCATCGAACTCCTGGTTCGTACCTTCATTACCCAGGGGGATCACGTGGTCTTGCCGGCCCCCTCTTTTCTTATGTACCAAATCATTGTCCAGGCCGCGGGGGGACAGATTACCCAGGTTCCGCTGGATGCCGATTTGGGACTTGACTTGCCGGCTATGGGTGCTGCGGTGACACCTGAGACCCGCATCGTTTTTCTCAATAATCCCAACAATCCGACCGGCACAATTGTCTCCGCCGCTGATTTTCAGGCGTTTCTGGAACGGATTTCTCCCGAGGTCCTGATCGTCATCGACGAGGCCTACATTGAATTCGTGCGGGACTCGGATTGCATGTGCGGGCTTGATTATTTAAGGTCCGATCATATGGTGGTTACCTTGCGAACCTTTTCCAAAGCCTATGGGCTGGCGGGGCTTCGCTTGGGATACGGCGTCATGACGTCCGAAATCGCTGATTTCCTGAATCGGGTCCGACAACCCTTCAACACCAATATGCTGGCCCAGGTGGGTGCGCTGGCGGCACTGGATGACACCGACTTTTTTCGTCAAACGGTACAGACCGTTCACGACGGGGTCGACTTTTTGATGGCGGAGGTCCGCAAAATGGGGCTTCCCGCTTATCCCAGTCAGGCCAATTTTTTTCTGATCGACGTGCAACGGGATGCCAAGGCCGTTTTTCACGCCATGCTGACCAAAGGGGTTATTGTGCGGGCCATGGGGGCCTATGGGTATCCGCACTTTATACGGGTGAACGCAGGGGTGCCCGAAGAAAACCGGCGGTTTGTCAGTGCCTTGAAAGCCGTTATCACCGAGTTGGACAGGGGGGAGAAATAAGGCCGGACTGTCATATCCCCCCGGGCAGGGTATGCCGCGCAACGCAAATATTGGATTTTTTACCACGCCATCAATATTGGGTGCAAACGGCATGAAACGTCTGTTAATTACCATAGACGGGCCCGGTGGGGCCGGAAAGACAACGGTAAGCCGAAAAGTGGCCCGCCGCTTGGGGTATACCTACGTGGATACCGGTGCGTTATACCGTGCCGTTGCCTTGGCCGTTTCACGCTGCCACGGGTCAGGCCATGACGCGCAGGCTCTGGAACAGGTCTGCCGCAATCTCAAACTTGAATTTAAAGATACACCCAGGGGGTCCGTCCTCCTGATGGACGGCGTTGACGTCTCCGAGGCCATTCGAACCCAGGAGATTACCATGGCGGCCTCCCGGCTTTCCGCCGAGCGGGTGGTCAGGCAACATTTGCTGGGCATTCAAAGGCGAATGGGCGAAGCGGGCGGTGTGGTATTCGAAGGCCGGGATATGGGGACCGTGGTTTTCCCGGAGGCAGACAAAAAATTTTTCCTGTTTGCCGATGTCGTGGTGCGGGCACAACGACGATATCGGGAGCTGTTGGCCAACGGCTACGCGGTTGAACTGGACGCGGTTTTGGAGAGCATGAAAAAAAGGGATCATGACGATTCGAGTCGGGCACTGGCACCGCTCAAACCGGCGAGGGACGCCATTCGGATAGATGCCAGTGATCTCGACGTGGCGGAAGTGGTCGACCGGGTGCTCGGTTACGTGGGCCACCCCCCAAAATAAAGGGTTGTTTTTTCCGAAATTGCTTGATATATAAATTGATTTTATAGGCCGACACATAGCCCGATGTTGGCCAAATAGGGTGAAGGGGGCAAACATTTAATGCATGGGTTAGAAAACAACACGGAATTGGAAGAAGAAAGAGAATTGGAAGAAGAAAAGGATCAAGGCATTCGAGAAGAGGCAGGCGCTGAAACATCCCAAAGTGGTACGGAACCACCTGATACGGGGGAAACCGGATCCGGGGAAGCGGGAACGGAAGGGCCATCCGAGTCCCGGGAGTCCGAGCCCAAGGAATCCGAATCGGCCGAATCGAGTGCGGAAGCTCGCGGTGAGGAGCCGGACAAGGAAGACAAGCAAGACAAGCAAGAAGCCTTGATGGAGATGTACGAGGAAAGCATCAAGCGGGTGCAAGAAGGAGAGGTGGTTCAGGGCAAGATCGTCCAAATTGACAAAGAGTTTGTCTTGGTCGATATCGGCTCCAAGTCGGAAGGCCAAGTGCCCATAGAAGAGTTCAAGCAAGCGGATGGCACACTGGATGCGGTCGTCGGTAACACGGTCGACGTGATGGTGGACCGTTGGGAGGACGAAGACGGAAC
>CAZHHS010000276.1:0-2673 GCA_964532395.1 uncultured Desulfobacterales bacterium
ATGATCCTTTTTTCCGGTGCATTGGGTAACTTTGCCAATGCCTTGTTCTATGAGACCCGGCATGTTTCGATCGGCGCCTCTACGGCGGTTTTTGGTGCTCTGGGGATTCTGGCGGGCTACCAGTTCCTGACCAAGATCAAACACCCAAGACAACGGGTCAAGGCATGGCTACCTCTGGCGGGAGGGCTGGCCCTGCTGGCCATCCTGGGATCGGGCACGGAATCCGATATTATGGCCCATCTCTTTGGTTTTCTCTCGGGAATTCTGCTTGGGCTGGGATATACGCTTGTCGGTCGTCGGCCGAAGCGAACGGGACAGTGGGTCGCCTTGGCCTGCTTCGTCGTGGTGATCCTTGGAGCGTGTGTGGTGCCGCTCATCCATTCATAAGTAGCATTAAATGGGTCGCATGCTAGGTTATCCGCGGGCGGGCATTATTGACCTGGCGCTGCTAGGCCTTGCTTAAATTCCGGTTCCTGGATACTGGATGCTGGATAGCGGGGGCGAGCAAAAAGACGAAAGAACATCGAACGTCCAACATCCAATGTTGAATGAAAAAAACCAAGAAGAAAGGGCTCCGAGCCGCGAAACTCCCGGCGGAAGGGGTGTTCAATTTCGGGGTGGGGCCGGGGGAACCAATGACTCAAACGAAAAAAACCTAACAATTAGGGTTATATATTCATTGGTTCTAGTATATATGACGAAGCGCTGTGTGTTCGATTCTTGTGGTTAGAGGTTACGGTTCCCCCGGCCTGATTATTCTTATCGGCATATGGAGGAAAACCTATAGCAGAATTACTGTTGGGTGACGCGAAAGACTTCTTCGATGGTTGTGATACCCTCTAAGACTTTTTGAGCCCCGTCTTGGCGAATGGTCGTCATGCCCTTTTCGATGGCTTGCCGCTTCAAGGCATTGGCGTCCGCGCTGCGCAATATGAGGCTTTTCATGTCGTCATCAAGAAACATGAACTCAAAGATACCGCGACGACCCTTGTAACCGGTGTGCAAACAGTTCGGACATCCGACACCGCGGTATACCTTGTTGCCGTTTCCCAACGCTTCGGGGGACAAGCCGATACTCTCCAGGGATGCTTTGTCGGGCGTATAGGCTTCCTTGCACTCTTGGCAAATGACGCGAACCAAGCGCTGGGCCAAAATGGCGAGAACGGATGAACTGACCAGAAAGGGCTCGATGCCCATGTCGATGAGCCGGGTGACCGCGCTGGCGGAATCATTTGTGTGAAGGGTCGAAAAGACGAGATGTCCGGTCAGGGCGGACTGAATACTGATCTGGGCGGTTTCCAGGTCTCGAACTTCCCCAACCAAAATGACATCGGGGTCCTGGCGCACGATCGATCGCAGCCCTTTGGCAAAGGTGAGGTCGATCTTCGGGTTGACCTGGATTTGCGCAATGCCGTCCATCTGATATTCCACAGGATCTTCAACCGTGATGATGTTGATTTTCGGGGTGTTGATCGTGCTCAGGGCGGCATAAAGCGTCGTCGTCTTTCCGCTTCCGGTCGGACCGGTAACGAGAATAATACCATAGGGGTTTCGGATCAGATCGTGGAAGGCATCCAAACGATCCCGAGGCATCCCCAGATCAGACAACTGTAAGATGATGTTTGATTTATCCAGTAACCGAAGGACCACCCGTTCTCCGAAAGAGGTGGGAATGGTCGAAACACGGATATCTACGTTCTTATCGGCAATGCGAATTTCAATCCGGCCGTCTTGCGGAAGTCGTTTTTCGGCAATATTCAGTTTGGCCATGATCTTGATTCTGGAAATCAAGGTGGACTGGATATGCTTGGGCGGGGTGAGTTTGTCGTACAGAATGCCGTCGACGCGGTAGCGTATCTTGAGCTGATTCTGATAGGGTTCGATATGGATATCGCTGGCCCTGGCTTTAACCGCCTGGGTGAGCATCAGGTTGACCAAGCGGATGATCGGGGTATCACTGGTTTCGTCCAGCAGGTCGGCGGTTTCTTCGATTTCGGACATGATGGACTCGCCGTCCTCATCGTCGTGCATGCCCTCGATGACCTCTTCGGCCGAGTGGCGACTGATCTCGTAGGCGTTGTTGATCGTGGCCAGGATAGCGGAATGGGGTGCCAGTACGGTTTCAACTCCGTTCCATCCCAGGGCCAGACGCAAATCGTCGATGGCCTGAAAACGGAGCGGATCGTTGATCACGATATATGAGTGACCGTCTGTTTCGAGCGGAATCATGTTGTGCTTCTTCAAAAACTGAATCGGCACATGCTGGGTAAAATCGGTCCGTAAGTTGTCCGACGGCAGGCTGGCCCAGAAGGGCAAGCCGAATTGGATGCCTAACCCGTTTAGCAGGTCCAATTCCGACACCTGTTGTTGGTCCATGAGGATTTGTCCCACACGAAGGGACTTTTCCTCCTGTACTTTCAAGGCAGCGGCAAGTGCCTCGGCACTCAGCCCGAACTTTTCAATCAGTATTTCACCGATCCGTCTGTGTTCCATCGGTTTCCTCTGATTCATTTGGTCCCTCTGGTTCCTCTGGCGGGACCTCTTGGTCCTTTGTCTCTCCCGGTATCTGTTCCGGCATCTCTTCCGGTTCTGGGTCTATTTGGGAAGAACGATCATATAGCTTGATATTGCCCTCTTGAAGGCGCTCTATTTGGCCTCTTTTCCCTCCGGAAA
>CAZHHS010000277.1:0-2671 GCA_964532395.1 uncultured Desulfobacterales bacterium
TAGAATTAAGTACATGAAAAGGCACCCACAAGGCAAGGAAAAAACAACGAATTTTGCTTGATTTTGAATCATCCGTAGTCTATGTTCGCCAGAGTCCGTCAGTCACTTTTACACAAACAAGTTGAAGTTCACGGGAGGTACTTATGGCAGGTGTTAATAAGGTCATACTGGTCGGCCGTCTGGGAAGAGACCCGGAAGTGCGCTATACCGCCGATGGCACGGCAGTGGCAAATTTTACCATGGCCACTTCTAAAGAATGGAAAGATAAACAGACCGGGGAAAAGAAAGAACGTACAGAATGGCATAAAGTAGTCGCCTGGCGCAGGTTAGGCGAAATATGTGGGGAGTATCTTGCCAAGGGCAAGCAAGTCTACATTGAGGGAAGCTTACAAACCAGAGAATGGCAGGACAAAGAGGGCAACCGCCGGTGGTCGACCGAAATCGTTGCCGACCAGATGCAAATGCTCGGCTCACCCGGCCAGACTCAATCCTATGACGAAGGGCCCGGTTACGATGACCGTGGCGGCCCCGGCGGTCAACCCACCGAGGACGACATCCCCTTCTAATTTCGAGGGTTGATTAAGAAAAGCTTACGTAGGGTAGTTGTGGGTTAAAACGGCTGCGGCCTAATAGGTAAAGACAATTGCAGTCGAAATAGGCAAACCATTGTCCCAATGAGGGGTTGTGTCAAGAAAGTCAGGAAACCTAGCTTTGCGTTTCTTCTTCCGACTTTTTCTCTTGGTCTATTTTTTCCGGTTCCTTATCTTCTTCCAAGTCTTCAGTAGTGGCCTTCTTGAAATTCTTAATTCCCTTTCCGATCCCACTGCCGATTTCCGGAAGTTTCCCGGCACCAAAGATTATCATAATAATCACCAAGATGATGATCAGTTCCGGCATCCCTATTCCAAACATTCTTTGTCCCCCTTATTCGTGCGCATGCAAATTTTCGCGAGAAACGGTAATCACAAGATACCACTAAGTAAATCTTCTGTCAATTATTGCTCTTTTGCCTTAAGGGCATCCATGATGGACGCGTAGGCGGTATTAATCTCCGTCATTTTTCCCCTGGCCAGTTCCTCCACTACCGGATCTTTGTCAACGAACCGATCGGGGTGGTACTTTCGGACCAACTTTTTATAGGATGCTTTCACCTCGTCCACACCTGCATTGTACGGTAATCCCAAGATATCGTACTGTGGTTTCAACCCTTTTTGAGACAACCCATCATGCAGTAGATCCGGGTTGCTTTCGACTGTATGGCCGACCAACAATCCCAGCGCAGCACCAACCGGTCCCCCTACCACCCAACCGATACCGGCACCGATCACCTTGTGAAACTTTTTGCCGCCCTGGTTTGCACCTTCGCTCATAACACCGAAATTATCCGCCATTTTCTCAACACAGTCAAGCAGAATGACGGCGAGGCCTGAATTAACCGCCAAAACGTCCTTGCCTCCACTTTTCCGCCGTGCTATGGATCTATCCGGCTCGACAACGCTGTTTTCACCAAAACCCGGAAACCGGAGTTCTTTTGACCAGATTCAAACCAAATATGCTGCCCACCCTCATCGGAAGCCTTCCGGTCCTTGACCACGATCAGGCACTGCGAATGATCCTGGAAGCAACGCCGCAAATACCCCATTGGGCCCAACTGCCGGGCCACTCCGTGGAAGGCATGATGGTCCAGTTTTTGGACGGTATTCCGGGCGTCACGAGAAAACAGGATCGCACCTTCATTGACTCTTCACAAACTGATTTTGACCAAGAAGTCCTGGCCTTTTATGAAGAATACCTGATGGTTAGTGAGGGACAGAAAGACCTATCTCAGTCCCGTTTTACCCTTCATCCAAGCTCGGCACCCGGCTTTTTCAAGTTCGTGGACACAGTCAAAACCTTGTCTCCCCCACCCATCGCCTTGAAGGGTCAAATCAGCGGCCCCGTAACGCTGGCCACCGGAATCAAGGACCAGGACGGACGGGCCCTTTTCTACGACCCAAAACTGAGAGATTTGGTCGTAAAAACTGTCGCCATGAAGGCCCGATATCAGGCCGAGACCTTGGCGGCCTTCAACGTTCCTGTCATGGTTTTTATTGACGAACCGGGACTGGCCGGTTTTGGAACGTCCGAGTTCATGAGTATTTCAAAGCAGGACGTGGACGAAGTCCTCAGTGAAGTTATTGAAGCCATACACCAAGGTCACGCCATGGCCGGCATCCACGTGTGTGCCAATACCGACTGGTCTCTCGTGCTTGACTCATCGGCGGAAGTCCTCAGCTTCGATGCCTATGATTACTTTGATCGGCTGGCACTTTACAAAGCGTCCCTGGCCGATTTTTTTAACCAGGAACGGATCCTGGCCTGGGGCATCGTTCCCACATCAAACGCCGAACAAATCGACAAAGAAACCACCGAGAGCCTCACCAAGAAGTTACAGTCCCAAATAACCCACCTCGAAGGCCTGGGCATCACCCGAGACCGGATCGTAGAACAATCTCTCGTCACACCGAGTTGTGGTACGGGGTCGCTTACGCTGGACCAGGCGGCGAAAGTGCTTCAAATGACTTCAAACGTGTCGGCACGATTTCATTCCGCAGCGTAGGACCTTTACACGGAAACAAACGCAAGCCCTCCAAGAAAGGGAAATTGTTTTCATGTTCTACCACGCCCCTAC
>CAZHHS010000278.1:0-2646 GCA_964532395.1 uncultured Desulfobacterales bacterium
AACAACTATCTCAGCCCGTTGAAACGGTCCGGGGGGGCGAAGGTGGCCCTGGATCGATACTACCAGCCACGGTTGGGCCGATCGGAACCGGTTTTTCTGGGTATCGATGTCGGCGCTGTTAGCACCAACCTGGTTCTTGTCGATCAGACAGGCCGGGTGGTGGCGAAGCAGTATTCGTATACAAAGGGGGAGCTGATTCAAACCGTCAGGCAAGGCTTGGAAGAAATCGGAGCAAAGGTGGGCGCGTATGTACGCGTTTGCGGCGTGGGGGTGACGGGCAGTGGCCGCTATTTCGTGGGGGATTTCGTCGGTGCTGATCTGGTGATCAATGAGATTTCAGCCCAGGCCAAGGCCGCCATGTTTTGCGATCCTCGGGTGGATACGATTCTTGAAATCGGGGGCCAGGATTCCAAATATATCCGGTGCAAAAACGGGCGGGTGACCCACTTCGAGATGAACAAGGTCTGTGCCGCCGGAACGGGATCGTTTTTAGAAGAACAAGCGGCACGTCTCAAAGTACCCGTCCGGGAAGATTTCAGTGAGCTGGCATTTTCTGCCCGGCGCCCGGCGAATCTCGGCGCCCGATGTACGGTCTTCATGGAATCGGACCTCGTGCACCACCAACAGACCGGCAAAGGTATCGAAGATCTCACTGCCGGCTTGGCCTATGCCATTGCACAGAACTACCTGGAAAAAGTGGTCGGAAATCGAAAGATCGGGCAACATATTCTATTTCAAGGCGGCGTGGCGGGAAACCAAAGTGTCGCGGCTGCCTTTGAGAGCGTGTTGGGCAGACCCGTAACCGTACCGGAACACCACAATGTGACCGGTGCCATGGGGGCGGCACTGGCGGCCAGGGATTCTCGACCCCCCAAAAGCGGGTTTGCCGGGTTTTTTCTGAAGGATCGTCCCTATGAAATGAAGACTTTCGAGTGCAATCGGTGTCCCAATATGTGTCGTGTCAACCGAATCTATATCGGGGGCAAGATTCGGTCTCAATACGGCGGACTGTGTGGACGGTATGATCGATCCGCTCAGGCCAAGCCCGTGTCCATGCCCGATCTCTTTCAAGAACGCCAGGATCGGCTTTTGAGGGACTTCGAAGGTGCCGGCGAGTGCCTGGCGGGCAACGGTGAACCGGTGGGTATTCCGAGAGCCTTATTCTTTCATGATTATTTTCCATTCTGGAACAGCTATTTCAAGGCACTGGGACACACCGTCGTCCTGTCGGATGAAACGAACAAAGGGTTGATTCAAAAGGGCCTGCGGTGGGTTCCGTCGGAGACCTGTTTTCCCATAAAGGCGGTATACGGACACATGGTCGATCTCGCGGAAAAGGGGGTAAATCAGGTCTTTTTGCCCTGTGAAATTGATCACCTTCCGGCGGGTGACGGATCGTCCCGTTCCTACAATTGCCCGTATGTGCAGTCGATTCCCTACATGGTACAGGCGACCATGGGGTCTGTGGTCAAGCTGCTTACGCCCGTGATACACTGGCGTTACGGCCGCAAACACCTGATAGCGGAACTACGAATGCTCGCCCGATCGTTGGGCCACACGGCTGAGGAAAGCGACCTGGCTGCACGGACCGCCTGGCGGGCCTACGATGCCTTTACGGCCTGGCAAAGGCGTCGAGGAAAAGAGGTTTTAGACTCCCTGGGATCGAAAGACAAGGCTATTGTCTTACTGGGTAAGGGACATAACTTGTTCGACCCTGGATTAAACCTTCACCTGGCGGGAAAACTCCGGCGAGAAGGATGGCCGACCATTCCGTTCGACATGCTCGATGCCGAGACCGTGACCCTTCCCAGGCATTACGATAACCTGGTTTGGAAGAACCCCCGTGATTTGCTGAAGCGGGTGATCGGAATGCAGTCGGATAAACGGCTGTTCCCGATATTGGTGACCAATTTCGGCTGTGGCCCCGATTCCTTCCTCATCAAATATCTGGAAGCAGAGAATCCGGATAAGCCCTATCTTATCCTGGAAGTGGATGATCACACCGGTGATGCGGGCATGATCACCCGCATTGAGGCTTTTCTCGACACACTCGAGGGTTATGATGCCTCCGGCAGGTCTGCGGAAAAGGCACTCAATCTGATCACTCACTCGGCACATAGAAAAACCCACGGTGGGGCGCCCAGTCCGGCCATTCTCAGGCGCCTTGAAAACCGCACGCTCTATTTTCCCTACGTTTCTCGGTCTTATTGCCGCATCGTGGCGGGAGCTTTCCGTGGCGTTGGCCTCTCGGCCCAGGTACTGCCTCCGCCCGACGATGAGACGGAGCACCTGGGCAGACAGTTTTCTTCGGGCAGGGAGTGTCATCCCTATATTGTGACATGTGGAGAGTTTGTGAAGCTTTCTCGAACCCCGGACTTCGATCCCGAGCGCAGCGCGGTACTGATGCAAAATTACGACGGTGCCTGTCGATTCAGTCAATACGGGATCGGTCATGCGGCGATGTTCCGGCGGCTGGGATTGTCCCAGGTGCCCGTGGTCGCACCGCTCACCTCTTCTCGTGTGGATGAGTTTTCAGCGCTTTTCGGATTACATTTCACCCGGCTGCTTTGGCAGGGATGGATCGCCGCTGAAGCCCTTGAACGGATACGGTTGCATGTCCGTCCCTATGAACAGCGGCCCGGAGAA
>CAZHHS010000279.1:0-2645 GCA_964532395.1 uncultured Desulfobacterales bacterium
TCATGTCGCTGAGTGACACCTTTCACGGTCGGGATCTGTTTGCACCGGTTGCCGCCCGCTTGGCGGGGGGCATGTGCATGACTCAATTGGGCGACCCGTTGTCTCCGGAAGATCTGATTCAAATTGATTTTCCAAAACCGCGGCTATCCGCCGACGGGACTCTGGTGGGCCAGATCGTGTCCGTCGACCATTTTGGTAACCTGATTACCAACATTGACCGAGAAACCCTGCGTACGTTCAGGGGAAGGGAAACTGCCGCCGATGTCTCGATTCAGGTGGGGCGACTGCATATCGACGGCATATCCAAGGCCTATAGCGCTGTACCCGTGGGCCGCCCGGTGGCGGTCGTGGGCAGTAAAAACCGGCTGGAGATATCCATAAACCAATCGGATGCCAGTGCGCAGGTAGACGACGATGCGGGAAAAGTGATCCTGCGGTTAAAATAGATGGGAAAACGAACTGTTCGAGAACCGTCGCGGATGGAAAGCCGGGAGATGTTCAACCGGGTGGCCCACCGGTATGACTTCTTGAACCGGGTGTTATCCTGCGGCATCGATACCATGTGGCGCCGGCGGCTCCTTTCGTTTCTCTCTCCACGGGAAGGCCAATATGTGCTGGACCTGGCCACGGGCACGGGGGACCAGGTGCTCGGTTTATTTCATGCCGGGAGTCCGGTTCAGTCGGCCGTGGGGATGGATGTGGCCGATAAAATGCTCCGGACGGCGCGGCGGAAAGTTTCGAAGGCGGGACTTTCTCATGCCATTGCGTTGATGATGGGCACAGCCACCCGGATTCCCTTCAAGGACCGCATTTTCGATGCGGTCACCATCTCCTTCGGCATCCGTAATGTGGTCGACGTGTCGCAATCCCTGAAAGAGGCGTACCGGGTACTGAAATTGGGTGGGCGGGTTCTGGTTCTGGAGTTTTCTCTCCCCCAAAACCGATTGATCGGGGGTGTCTATTTGCTCTACTTGCGACATGTCTTGCCGCGGGTTGGCGCTCTCATATCCGGAGACGGGCGCGCTTATCGCTATTTGAACGAAACGATTGAAACCTTTCCCTATGGAGAGGGGTTCTGCCGTCTGTTGCGTCTGGCAGGATTTACCTGTGTGTTTTACCGGCCACTGGCTTTCGGGATTGCGACGGTCTACCATGGCCGGAAGGCCTCATGACGATTTCGATTTTCAGGAAAGTACCTTATGCATACGGCAGTTGACCCCATCCATGTCCGTGACAAAGGGCGCATCGGGCGAAGAATCGTTGGCCTGTTGGAACAGCAGTGCCGGGGGTTGGCGACGGCCGATATCCGGAACCGGCGGATATTGCGTGCGGAAATACCGGTTGCCGGCCTGCAAGCCTTACCGTGGCTTTGCGGGCAATCTTTTGGCTCTCGTGGTTACTGGTCGGACCGGGAAAATGCCTTCGAGCTGGCCGGTGTCGGTGGTGCCGATGTCATTACCGGAGACGCCGGTTTGAGTTATCATGGATTGATGAAGACATTACACACACGTATCACGTCGGCCCGGGGCAACCCGCGATATTTTGGTGGGTTGCGGTTTTCCGGTGTCGGCGGCAAAGATGCTGCCTGGGATTATTTTAAGGCCTATCGATTCATTCTGCCTCGGTTTGAGGTCTTTGTCGGTAACGGATCGACCACGTTTGCCTGTAATATGCTCGCCGGAGAGCGGATAGAACTGGTGGAAAAGGCCTTTTCGCGTCTGGAGTTTACGAACAGCGTGAGCCGGTCTTTGCCGCAGCCCGTTGGGCGACAGGACAACCCGGATCGCCAGGGTTGGCGACGTAACATCGAATCGGTGCTACGGTCGCTTGAACGTAACGCTTATCAAAAGATTGTGCTGGCCAGAAAGGTGACCTTTCAGTTTGCCGAGGGGGTTGATCCGGCGTGCCTGTTGCGTGCCCTAAAGGAAAAGACTGAGAAGTGTTTCCATTTTTTGTTCCAGCCGCACAGGCGGGCCGCGTTTGTCGGGGCTTCCCCGGAAAGTCTCTATCGCCGTGATGGTCGGATTTTGACAACCGAAGCGATTGCGGGAAGTCGGCCCAGGGGGGAATCGAAAGATAGGGATCGGGTTTTGAATGACGAACTGATGGCCAATGAGAAAGAATTGCGGGAACACGCTTTTGTGGTTGCGGGTATCGGGAGAAGCCTCGATGGGCTGTGTCGTTCTCTCGTCGGCGATGATTCCCCGGAAGTGCTGAGACTCTCCCGGTGCCAACATCTCATTACCCGCTTCAAAGGGCAGCTCGCCGACGGCGTCAAAGACGCCGATTTGCTGGCGGCGCTGCACCCCACGCCTGCTGTGGGCGGCTATCCAACAGATCAGGCCCTGAGGGACATCCTCCATCTGGAATCATTCGATCGGGGATGGTACGCCGGTCCCGTGGGGTGGATGAGTAAATATGGTGCCCAGTTTGCCGTGGGGATTCGCTCCGGGCTGTGTGACGGCTCCCGCATGCACTTGTTCTCGGGAGCGGGTATCGTTGACGGTTCTGTTCCCGATCGGGAATGGGACGAGGTAGAGAACAAGATCAGTGACTTTGTGAATCTGCTGGTCGGATTCTGAAGCCGGTCAAAGGCAGGCCGCCTATTCAATGAATGATTTAACGGTAAACCGGAATACCCTTTG
>CAZHHS010000280.1:0-2633 GCA_964532395.1 uncultured Desulfobacterales bacterium
TGGCTAAGTTCATTGGAAGCTGTTTGAAGTCGATTTTGACTGGTAAAGTCAATCATTGGTCTTGCCCGAACCGGTAATGTGGTGATGCAGGTCCGTGATGATTTGCCTGGAAAGTCCGGCCATGGCAAGGCTCATGGCGTCGACCAAAGCGGGGGGCGGGTCCCGGTCAAAGGATTCTTGGACTCGGTACGATTTATGGAATTCGATGGGACTTCCCGCGGTTTCGGCTTCCCTGCCGATTAAAGTGATACTGACGCACAGAATCGCCTTGGACGACCGACCGTCGCGCCATTCAAAGAATTCGTCCACCGTACCAATAAGCTTGTAATCATAAGACAGATTATTGTCCGTGGTCAGTACGGCGGCAAAGAGACCGGTTGTCACCAGGTCCTGTCTCAGTCGGTACGAAACAAGGTCGCCGGGCGGTGTTCGCCACCGGTGGTAGGCATACGTGTTGCGCTTGAAGGGACCGTCTCGGTAGATCATACGATGGGTGTCGTAACCGGGAGCCACACCGAAAGGGGCCACCTTTATGACCACGGGGAGCGGCTGTGCATCCAATCCCCGGACGGGTGGATATTCCAAGGTGTAATAAGAAAGTTCGTACCCGGGCTGTTTCAGGTTCATGCAGCCGCTCAGGGCCAAACACAGGCAAAGCCCTATAAGAATGGATTGCTGATTGCGAGTCATTCGGTACCTTCTTCCCTTACTCTATTTCCACCACCGGTTTTTCCCCCCCTCGGGGCGAAGGCGGTGCGCCGAAAAGTAACCGCGACGGATGATCGGCCAATAAATCGATGAGGCGTTCCAGATTCCGGCTGGCCGTTTCCAGATTATGGGCGACGCTCAACAGGCGGTTCCCAAGACCGGCCTGAAGCGTTTGGGTACCGTGAACCAGGGTAGATCCCTGTTCCAACAGGTGATTGGTCTTGGCCATGGCCTGTCGAAAATCCCGGACGGCCAGTTCGATGTCTTGCTCGTTGGTTTCCACGACCCCGTCGACGCGGTCCAGTCCCGTATCCGCTTTTTTCATCAACAGATTAATTGAGCCTGCGGCGTCTTCTACCAACCCCATGATGCGCTCCCATCGCTGGGCGTTCAGAAGATGAGCGAGCCCGTCCAAAGAAGTCTCCATCCGTTTGGAAAGACCTTTGACGTTCGCGTCATGAATTGCTTGGTTGACGTCGTCCAGGTTCACTTTGATTTTGTTGGAAATGCCTTTAAGATCCAAAGACCGGATCTGATCCAACACATCGTCGACACCGCGAACCAACTCGCTGATTTCAGACGGCCGGGAGGCTACGATCGGGTACTCACTGGGAAAATTGAGTGCCGGAGAACGGTCGGGCTCGTCGTCTCGTTTTCGGTCGAGTTCGACAAACATACTGCCGGTGATGCCCACCGATTTTAGTTGCGCCACAATATCGCCGTCCAGGCTCTGGCCGGACTCAACCTTGAGGATGACTTCAATCAACTTGGAGTCCGGCGCGACACGGATGTGCTTGACCCGCCCGATGGCCACCCCTCGGTATTTTACCGGGGATTCCATTTCCAACCCCTGGACCGACTCATTGAAATAGGTTACGTAGTACTGCCCTTTTTCAAAAAACCGCGACATACCCAACCAGATGATGGCCAGAAGCGCAAACCCGATGCCACTGGCCACGAACAAGCCGACGGTAAACTTTGTCCGCTGAGATGCCATGATGGGTTAAGCCTCCTGCCCGGGGAGATTCTCGACATCCCCTGCCAGGCGATTGAAGAACCGTTTTACGAACCGATTCTGGCTATGGTCTCGCAGGTATCGGGGATCGCCTTCGGCAATAATTCCCTTGGTACTTTTGTCCAGCATAATGACCCGATGGGCCACGGTGAAGATACTTTCCAGTTCGTGGGTGACAATGACCATGGTGGTTCCGAATGTTTCGTTCAAATGGATAATCAGGTTGTCAAGTTCGGCCGCCGTGACCGGATCAAGGCCGGCGGAAGGTTCGTCAAAAAAGAGAATCTGAGGATTGAGGGCCATGGCGCGGGCCAAGCCGGCCCGTTTTTTCATCCCCCCGCTAATTTGCGACGGCAGGTAATCCGCATAGTCCCCCAGGTTCATCAGGGTTAATTTCATTTTGACCAGTCTTCGGATGCTCTCCCTGGTCAGCGACGTATACTCACATATGGGCAGCGCCACATTCTCGGCCAAGGTCATAGAGCCCAACAGGGCCCCGCTCTGATACAAAACGCCGATCCGGGTCAACAGGTCATCAAACTGGTCTTCCGAATGCCGGGAAATATCGGTTCCCGCCACGCGTATCTTTCCTGAAAAGGGCGGGATGAGACCGATAAGGTGTTTCAATAAGGTCGATTTCCCGCAGCCGCTACCGCCCAGAACGACGAAGATCTCCCCCGCATACACCTCAAATGAAATGCGATCGAAGATGGTTTCCTCTTCATATCGGGCGACAAGATCCTTAACTTCAATGACCCGTTCTCTTTGCATATATGATTTCTCACACCACCGGTGCTTGCGGGTTCCCTTCCTTGATTACAGTCTCCTGTCTTGCAAAAGCCGAGGCGGTTGTTTTCTACTCCCAGTAGCGCAGGATCACCGAGAAGATGGAATTAAAAAAAACGATCAA
>CAZHHS010000281.1:0-2623 GCA_964532395.1 uncultured Desulfobacterales bacterium
ACTTCAAGATCCGGCGCTCACGCAAGTCAGTCAGCGTATCGCCGTCAGCTATCATTTGGGGCCCCTCGACCGGGAAGAAGTGGGCAAGTATGTTTCCCACCGCCTGAAAGCGGCCGGTGGAACCAATGCAGGACTTTTCACTCCCGAGGCGGTGGACAAGGTCTTTGAATGGTCCGGCGGGGTGCCGCGGAGTATCAACATACTCTGTGACGCCGCCCTGGTTTACGGCTATGCCGACGAACTGACCGTTATAGACCGTAAGGTGGTGGAGGCAGTAATCCGGGATCGGGCGGACACCGGCGCGGTCACCGTCGAGGGAAAGGCCCCTGTTACCCCGGGGCAAGAAGACCCAGGGACGGGCGAGGGGCTGGCGGAGCGGATCCATCGTTTGGAGCAAGAGGTGGTCCGTTTGCGTACCCTCATGGAGTGGCAGGTCACGGAGCTGGAAAACAAAGCAACCAGCTATAAAGATACCCTGGTGGAGCGGTTGGAAAAACGGCTTTCCGCGGAGCGCACCCGGTGTGACAAACTCCTGGTCCAATACAACCGGCTTAAAGATCGGGTAAATACCAAACAATCGACACCGCAGAAGTCTACGACAGCGCCGCCGGTTGAACGGCCCGGGGACGATCGGGGCGAACGGCGGCGGGCCTTTCGGATCCACAAACCGGAGGACGCCCCCGGTTTAGATGCCGAGCAAGACAACGGGTGGCGGGAACGGATTCGAAGCTGGTTTGCCCGTTGAACCCGGCGGTATCCCGCGTAAGGAAGGTCGGGGCATATGTGGGTGTCGGTGAGATAGGGTGGTATTCCTGGCGCTTGAAGCGGGCAGGCCGAGTGCGTGGCATGTAATGCAAGGGGCGGAGCTGTGAGAAGCGCTCGAGATCGTCCGCTTTTGTGGAATGACTGGAGAGATCCATGTACGACTATTCTGAAAACCTGCTGGTTCATTTCCGGCGCATCGAGAGTCTGAAAGAAGAGGCCCTCGGCCATCCCTCCTGGCACTTGGATGCCCGGCAGCTCTGCGATCTGGAACTGCTCTTAAACCGGGCCTTTTTTCCTCTGACCGGTTACCTGGGCCGGGAGGACTATGTCCGGGTATTGGAAGAGATGCGGCTTGCCGACGGCACCGTGTGGCCCATGCCCATATGCCTGGATGTGGATGAGGAGACGGCCTCGGGAATCAAAGAAGGCACGTGTTTGGCCCTCCGGGACGGTGAGGGATTTATGCTCGCGGTCTTGAACGTCACCGATGTCTGGAAGCCCGACAAAGGGCTGGAGGCGGAATCCGTTTTCGGCACCCGGGATCCCAACGCCCATCCCGGGGTGCGGGGTCTCTATGAGAAAACCGGCTCCTGGTATGTCGGCGGGGCCTTGGAAGGATTGCACCTGCCGATCCATTATGATTTTCGTTCCTTGCGGCTCACCCCGCCGGAAGTCCATCGTCGGTTTTCCCAAAACGGCTGGCGGCAGGTCATCGGGTTTCAAACGGAAAAACATCTCCACTGCGCCCATAAGGAGATGACCCTTCGCGCGGCCCGGGAGGCCGGTGCGAGTATTCTCCTTCAGCCTGTCGTGGGATTCACCCACCCGGGGGACCTGGATCACTATACACAGGTCCGGTGCTACCAAGAAATCGTCAAAAAATATCCCAAGAACATCATCATGTTGTCGCTGATTCCCTTGGCGATGCGAAAAGCGGGGCCCCGCGAGGCCCTGTGGCACGCGATCATCCGTAAAAACTACGGGTGCAGTCATTTCATGGTGGCCGACGACCATGGGGATCCTTTCTCCAGCAACGGGGAGACGGAGCGATTCTATCGCATCGGCGCGGCGCAGGACCTGGTGGCGGACTTTGAAGACGAGATCGGTATCCGAATGGTGCCCCTCAAGAAGATGGTCTATGTGGAGGAGAAGGCGGAATACGTGCCGGAAGACGAGGTGCGTCCCGGTATGAACGTCAAGCAGATCTCCTCCAGCGAGCTTCGGCGGCGTTTGGAAGCGGGCCTGGAGATTCCCGAGTGGTTTTCCTTCCCCGAAGTGGTGACCGAACTTCGGCGGGCCTACCCGCCCCGGTCTAAACAAGGCTTTACCATATTTATCACGGGCCTGTCGGGCGCCGGAAAATCGACGTTGGCCAAGGTGTTGATGGTCAAGTTCATGGAGATGAATGACCGGCCGGTCACCCTCCTGGACGGGGATATCGTTCGGAGGAACCTGTCCAGCGAGTTGACCTTTTCCAAGTCCCATAGAGATCTCAATATTACCCGCATCGGCTTTGTGGCCAGTGAGATCACCAAGAACGGCGGCATTGCCCTGTGTGCGCCCATTGCCCCTTATGAAGAACCCCGACGGGAGAACCGGGAATTGATCAGCGGTTACGGGGGGTATGTGGAAGTCTATCTGTCCACCCCCATTGATGTGTGTGAACAGCGGGACCGGAAGGGCCTGTATGCCAAGGCCAAGGCGGGCAAGGTAAAGGGCGTAACCGGCGTGGATGACCCCTATATCCCGCCGGGCAATCCGGAGATCACCATCAACACCACGGAGGTGACCCCGGACGAAGCGGCCCAGGAGGTCTTGCTCTATCTGGAAGAGCAGGGCTATATCCGGTAGGGTGCCG
>CAZHHS010000282.1:0-2619 GCA_964532395.1 uncultured Desulfobacterales bacterium
AATACCAACATCAATACTGTGAGGAGTAAACGAACCATGAGATTTTTACTTTTTGATTTGAAAGGTACCGCTTTGTTTTTGTCCCTTTTCTGCGGAAGTCTCAGTCTTTCTCTGGGTTGCAGTCACGTCGAAACCAACAAGATGAGCGAGGTCATTGCACCCGGCGATCCTCTTGAGGTTCACTTCACGTGTCAGACGGAGGACGGTGTTATGGTGACCACCACAGAGGAACTGCGTGCAGAGAAATTGGACCCGTCTGACATGGGTTCCAGATTATTCCTACCGAAAAGAACCTATGAGCCCCTGACTGTGGTTGCCGGTGAGGCGCCGGCAGGTCCGATTCCGGACGAAGTTCGGAATCTGCCATCTATGCAGCTCAAAGGTTTGCATGAGGTGATAGAGGAGAGACTGTCGGAGGCTGTTGTTGGAAAAGAGTTGGGGAAACGTTTTTCTGTAGAGGTCAGTGCAGAGGCCCAAATGGAGGTCCCGCAACCGGAGCGGATGATAAGGCTCAGGCGGGCGTGGTCCGTACCGAAAGAGGTGAGGCTGGCCCGAGACGAGTTCATGCCTCGCACAGGGGCCGGGCGACCCCCGGAGGTGGGGATGTCGGTGGGAATGTATCAAGGAATGGCCGGCAAAGTGACAACCGTGACGGCTGATGAGGTGGTGATCGCCTTTGAACCAAAACATGACGAGCCTATCGAAACACCGTTTGGGGAGAAAAGAGTTTACGCTCACGACGACCAGTACGTGATACGCACTGATGCGAAAGAGGGCTACCTGGTGCGAACCGGACCCCAAATCGGACGGATCAGCAAAGTTGAGCCGGGCATGTTCACGGTAGATTACAGCCACCCCTTTGGCGGCGAAGTGCTGGTGTGCGACGTTTTCGCCCAACCGGCAGGTGCATCATCCCGGACGGTTGTGAAAGAGGACCCTGAATCCAAAGGACAGGCTCGCAGAGCGGGGGACGACAGGATAAAGGACGTTCAAACGGAAGGTGCTGCGGAAAGAGCCGGTGCCGGGTGCGGCAATGATGCCGGAATTGAGACGACCGTTGCTGCCTCGGTGGGCCAATTGATATCTTCTAAAGATTCTAAACACGAGGAGGTGAAGACGGTAGAAGAAGGCGACCTTGTTCAAGTCCACTTCACCGCCGCGCTGGGCGATGGCCGGCTGCTCCACACTACCGTGAAACGCGTGGCGGAGGATCCGAATCGTGAGAAGTATGCCGGGTTTCAACAACCGGAACGCTATATCCCCGAGACCCTGCTGGCAGGCAAAAAGGCTCCCATACCCGGCCTGGGCGAGGCCTTGGTGGGCATGAATGTGGGAGAAACAAAGGCGGTTGTCCTGCCGCCTCAGAGGGCTTTCGGTGCCAAGAATCCTTCTTTGTTGAAGGAATATGACGCCGTGAAGCGATATCCGCAGACGGATACGCTGGCAGCCAAGCATTGGCAGGCGAGGATGAAAGAGGCCCTGCCGATTGTCGGTGAGACCTATCAGTTGAATCCGTATCTCGATGCCACCGTAACGGAAGTTTCGCGTGACGAAGTCTCTGTCTTTTTAACCCCCCGGGAAAATGAGGTGGAAGAACGCTTTGGTAAGACCACCGTCAAGGTCGTTGACGATATGATCGAGGTCACCCTCCACCCCAAGATGGGTGCAGCCTATCACCTGGACAACAAGCACGGCCGGGTGGTGGCTACCGACGGGCGTAAGTTTACGGTGGATTTTAATCCCCCCTTGGCGGGGAGAATCCTGGAACTGGATTTGGAGGTGGTTTCCTTGACAAAGGCAGCCACCTTCGAAGGCGTTGATATCCCTTGGAAGGATGACTATGACGAAGGCCTTGCCCGCGCCCAAGAAAAAGAAAAACCGATGGTCCTGGTCCTCTATCGATCCAGTTGCTCCTGGTCCAGGAAGCTTCTCGAGGAAACGCTTACCGATCCGAGGG
Source organism: uncultured Desulfobacterales bacterium (assembly GCA_964532395.1). Taxonomy (GTDB): domain Bacteria; phylum Desulfobacterota; class Desulfobacteria; order Desulfobacterales. The sequence goes on from CAZHHS010000282.1 coordinate 1,958, forward strand.
TTAAACTGGAAAAGGACCACTTCGTCTGGACCAAGGTGGAGTCACCCGATCCGGGTCTCAAAGAAATCTATGGGCTTACCGGCTATCCGCTCACGATACTTCTTTCTCCCGAGGGAGAGGTTTTAGCCAAGGTAAATGGTTACAAGGACGCGACGTCCTTTAGCCGGGCCTTGAAAGAAGCCCAAGACAAGTACAAGACCGACGAGATGCATCATGCGGGGCTCTAGGATAGTCTAAGATCGCTTTGTGGGCTTCTCCCATCAGCTTGGGGGGAGAAGCCTGCAAATCATTACCCCCTGATCTGCTACTTCCCGAAGCGCTTGATTGCCGGGAAACCGGCGGCAAACCCCTTCCCGAACATCTCAGCTTTTCTATGACACGCAGGCAAGGATGAATACGACGGTTTTCAAATCCTGTAGATCCTGTAAATCCTGTCTGAAGTTTTTTGTTATATGTCGATAGATTCATACCGAGTTGTCATAAAACTGTAACACTTCGGATCCTATAAAGAAAAATTCTAAGGTTTGTGCCTTTCGAGGTGAAGGGATGAATGTCGAATCCACGACAAGCTCCCGTTTTGAGGCGTTGCCCGGTGCTGACGAATGACCCACACAGCGTGCATGCCTTGGATCGCAAATACGTTGTTCAAAAACCGACGAAGT
>CAZHHS010000283.1:0-2605 GCA_964532395.1 uncultured Desulfobacterales bacterium
AAAAGGCAAAGATCATGTTCATCAATTATCCCAATAACCCGACGGCAGCGGTGGCCACAAAGGCTTTTTTTGAGTCGGTGGTGGCATTTGCCGAAGAACATGACATCATTGTATGTCATGATGCAGCCTATTCCGAAATGGCTTACGACGGGTATCAACCGATGAGTTTCCTGGAAGTGGCGGGAGCCAAATCGGTCGGGATTGAATTTCACTCTCTTTCCAAAACGTACAATATGACCGGCTGGCGTATCGGGTTTGCCGTGGGGTCTCCCAAGGTCATCGGTGCGTTGGGTCAGGTCAAGAGCAACATCGACTCCGGGGCGTTTCAGGCCATTCAAATGGCGGGAATTACCGCCTTGCAGGGAGACCAGGCCTGTGTCCGTGACATGCAACAGACATATCAGGAGCGGCGGGACGTGTTGGTGGACGGGCTTCGTTCGCTGGGATTGGATGTGGAAAAGCCCAAGGCTACATTTTATGTCTGGATGCCGGTACCCTCCAGCTACAGCTCGGCGGCATTCTCCAGCCGGCTTTTGTCGGAAGCCGGTATCGTCACTACCCCCGGTAACGGGTTCGGCAGTGCCGGAGAGGGGTACGTCCGTATGGCGCTGACCGTGCCCAAGGAGCGAATGAAAGAGGTGGTGGAGCGAATTCGGGGGATTGCGATCTAGGCAAGGTGCGGATCGCGTGATTTACGGGCGCTCCTTTGAGATCTTTATTTAATGATGGCTCGAATACCATATGCAGGGCATTCATACGGCATATATCGGTATCGGATCCAATCAAGGTGACCGTCTCGACGCTTGCCGAAAAGCAATCGATGTATTGTCTAACGGAGGCGGGAGTTGCCTGCAGCGTCAATCCCGATTCTATGAAACAGAACCTGTCGGCTGGGAAGATCAGAGCTGGTTCATCAACGGCGTGATCTCTATTCGCACGGGACTTGAGGCACACGCTTTGCACCGGAAACTTCAAGCCGTCGAACGGCAATTCGGGCGACGGGCCGACGGACCCCGGTTTGGCCCCCGCATCCTGGATCTGGACCTTCTTTTTTTTGACGATCTGGTGGTCAAAACGGCCCATTTGGAGGTACCGCACCCCCGGTTGCATGAGCGGCGATTTGTTCTTCAGCCTCTGTGTGATATCGCCCCCGGCCTGGTGCATCCGGTTATAAAGAGAACGGCACGGCAGTTGCTGTCCGACTTGGGAGATGAGAAAAGGGTTATGTCGCTGACATGAGAATTCTGCTTCTAATCCTGTTGGTCTATGTCGGCTATCGCGTGCTAAAGGGCCTGATCGGTTCCGGGGGCGCAAGGCGGGAACGGGAAGAGACAGAGACGTTGCCGGTTGATGACGTCATGATAAAAGACCCGTTGTGTGAAACCTATTTTCCCAAGAAAGACGGTGTGAAGGCCGTCGTAAAGGGTGAGGCCCTCTATTTTTGCAGTGAGGCATGTCGAGACGAGTATCTCGACCGTATGGACGGGACGTCATGAACAGGATGATGATACTCGGATATGTCATGGTCCAAGGGGCATTGTTGTCGGCGTCCTTGCCGGCAAGGGGGGATATCTACCGGTATGTGGATGAAAATGGTACGGTTCACTTTTCGAATGTGCCCACCAGTGGAAAATTTGAGGTATATATTCGAGAGACCATCCCCACTTGGATTGACCGGTCGTCACAGTTTGATCTACATATTGCGGAGGCGGCGAAACTATACGATGTTCCGTTTCATCTGATCAAGGCGGTGATCAAGGCGGAGTCCGACTTTGATCCTTCGGCCGTTTCCACCGCGGGTGCTTGCGGGTTGATGCAGCTTATGCCGGGGACGGCTAAGGCACTGGGCATCGATAATCCCTTCGATCCCAAGGCCAATGTCATGGGAGGGGTTCGGTATTTGAAAGAGATGTTAACCCGGTTCAACGGGAGCATTCCATTGGCCGTTGCCGCCTATAATGCCGGACCTGGGCGTATCGGCCCCCGAAGAGAGATTCCGGGCATCAAAGAGACAAAGGGTTACGTCCGTAAGGTTTTGGACTATATGAACCGATACTAGCTCTAGCTATTCTAGCCATTCTAGGCGCCTGTCAGCTATGCAAATAACGGTGACTTTACAAAAAACGGGGGACACGCTGAGGCGTTTCTTGAGCTCCCCTAACAACCTGACCCTTTTGCGGATCGCCAGTATTCCTTTACTGATTCTGCTACTTTTTTCCCGGGGCAAGGTCTGTGCTTTCATGGCCGCGGTGGTCTTCTCCGCTGCATCCATAACCGATTTACTCGACGGCTACCTGGCCCGTCGATACGGCCTCGAGTCGGCGCTGGGGAAGTTTTTGGATCCATTGGCGGATAAATTGTTGATTTCGGCGGCATTGATCATGCTTGTTCCCCTGGGCCGAGTGCCGGCATGGGTGACATTTATCATCATCGGGCGGGAAATCTCGGTGACCGGCCTGCGGGCCATATTGTCGGAAAAAGGTATCGTCATGGGGGCCGAAGACCTGGGTAAATATAAGACCGGGTTCCAAATCGCAGCCATCATTCCTCTCTTGATCCACTATCCATATTTTTCTATCGATTTTCATGCCATCGGCACCCTCTT
>CAZHHS010000284.1:0-2604 GCA_964532395.1 uncultured Desulfobacterales bacterium
TTACGCCGCCAGGCGTTACCTGACAAATTGGTGATCAAGTTCGTTGCCGACAGGAAGCCGCGGTGCGGCTTAACCCAGCTTTTTACGATTTCATCAAATGTTACTAAATGAAAAAGATCTTCCTCATATGGATTGCCATTGTCTTGGTATTGCCCGCAAGTGCCGGCGCCTCGGTTTTTTCCACCCACCTGGGTTGGCACAGTGGGGATCCCTGGTATGATGACTGTCGGCCCTTTTACAGATCCCGGTACAGATCTTCTTACGGGTCTTGTTACGGATCCTGTTACAGGCCCTGGTATGGGGGTTGGCCCTATTCCCACCGATGCCGCGGGCCATGGCCACGGCGCGTCCAGGTGGAAAAGCAAGAATCCGTCCTTTCCGAATTACGGCGACAAGACGCCCAAAACCGGCAAGCACGAATTGAAAAAACGAAACGATACAACGAGATATACAAGGAAGTACACGGCGACTACCCGGTCCGCCAAGTCATTTTCTCGCCCAACCACCCTGAAGTTCGGTAAAAGATGTCCGGGGTCGATTTTTCCCTTCAAACATGTGCCGCTTCCGAGGTCCTAAAGCAGCCAGGTTCTAAAGAAGGGGTCGTGGACCTTCCACTTTTTGTTTTTGTCTATGATTCCGAAATCTTGTAGATTGGCAAGCGCCGCCGTTACCTGTGAGGCGGTCCGGAACCCGAATTTGTCGAGATTGTCGGCGGCATAGATGTTTTCTCCGCCAGTTCCCGCCAGGAGTTTCAATGCCCTTTTCTGATTTAACGTCAAAGAATCCCATATGTTGGCGTATTCCGGTAATCGTTTGCCGATGATTTCTCGTTCTATCTTGTCCACAAGGCCAAACGACACCGTTTCGTACATCCAGATATTGAAGAAAAATTCCTGGACGTACATGGGGTGATTTTCACATCGGTTTACCACGTCCTCGATCAGCCGGTCGTCAATCTCTCGGTTGGCCTTCCGGTAGAGGCGATTGACCCATTTGATGTAATAGACTGTTTCGATTTTGCCCAGGGGGTAGCTGGTGGCAAGCCGATAAAAGGCCCGGTTTCTGTTTTTGAACATCTCGGTGATGAGGTGTCGCTGGCTTCCGGCGAAAATATAGGAAATGCCTTTGTGTCGCTGAATCAATTTTCTGAGTTGCTTTTCAAAGGTTTCTCCACCGTAGGCTCCGACTTCCTGAAACTCGTCGAATGCGACCACCATTTTCTTTTTTTGTGACAGGTTTTCCAAAATGGCGAATACTTCCGCCAGCGTTTTGTCTTGAGCTGTTTTATTGAAGACCGGTGACGCCGTGGGTGATCCGGTCAGGGGGTCGATGCTGAAATTTATCCCGATACTTCGAACCCCTTCCTGCAGCATCTTTATCAGGCGGTTCATTTGGGATTCCAAGGTGCTGATACCTTTGAGAAGGGCGGCAATAAATTCTTCCATGCGGGTGGTCCCGTAGAGGTCGACATATACGGACTTGACGCCTTTTACATCTTTAAAAACTTGCAGGATCAACGAGCTCTTGCCGTACCGTCTGTGAGAATACAGCACCACGTTCTGGCTGTTTTCGATGTAATGGCGTAACTCTTCTTGTTCCTTTTCTCTGTTACAAAAGGCCGGTTTTTCAACAATACCTGAAAATTTGAATGGATTGTTTTCCATAATGAACTGCCTCGCGACCGTTCTTCACCGCCGACTCAACTATAAGGTAAAAATATTACGTTTATGACGTAATGTCAAGGCAGAATTTGGCAGTCGCTTTTTGTCCCCAATGCGACTCATCGGGATACGGTGTCGAAATCGGAATCGGTATCGAAGAAACTGGAACGGACTATGGTCCTGTCTGCGAAGAACCGTAGGTCAGGTTACCCTAACGTTGCAAAAGTCGAGGATGCCACAGATCCAAGGCGCCCAAGGGTGAGGCTGTAGTCGGCTACGCCGAACCCTTGGCAACACAGGAGCTGTGGTATCCTCGGCTTTCCCGTAGGGTAAGAAACATGGATTTTTTTCCGTTGTCTGGATGTCACCGATAGTGAATTCGAAAATATCGCTCAAAACGCGCTAAAATACTGACTAGTATTGCTTTTGAACTCATTCTGACATGTTTCTTATGCAACCTTAGGGGTTACGCCGGCAGGCATTACCTGACAAAATGTTGTCTTTCTTGTCGCCATCAGTGGTGCTGTAGAGGATGATTTTGTTGATCGTAAGGCGGCTGGTTCCCGGCGGGTGTTTTCAAAATCGAAATATCCGGATTGTCCCGTTTGTAGGGGCGAAAAATTTTTCGCCCCTACGGCTCGACATCTCTCAAGGATTAAGAAGCGTGCCGACGAAACACCCCCCGCTACCGCCGCCGCCACCACCCGAGGTCTCGTTAGCGTCCACTGTGGGGGTCGTCGTCACCCGCACGAAGATATCCCGTCCGCTTGTATCACCGTCGACGAGGTTGTTGGCCTCAGACTCGAAGGCAATCTGTTCACCGTCATCCGAAACGGCCGGAGCAAAGCTGGCCCCACCCGCAGCTGCCGTTCCGTCGGAAGCTAGATTTACACGAACCGTCTCTATCTCGCCAGCTTCGTCGAATTCTCCATCACCATCAGCA
>CAZHHS010000285.1:0-2597 GCA_964532395.1 uncultured Desulfobacterales bacterium
AATCAGGCCTGATAACCAACCGGCATGACAAGAAAAGGGACATAGTTTTCAGGCGCGCCCAGGATCTTGATAACCTGGGAATCTTGAAATGCCCCGACGATTCCCGCCTTCAAGCCGAGTGCTTCGGCCTGCAGGAAAATATTCTGCCCCACGTGACCGGCTTCAATCATGGCATATCGTTGCCCTCTTTCCCCATACTTGGATTCAATCCGGGCGTATTCCGCCGTAATCACGAAGCTTATGGGCGGATCCGCGACCCACATCTGACGAAGGGCGGCCTTGGCAAGCTGAGACCGTTTGTCTCCGCGAGTGACTACCTCGATGCGGTTGCCTGCCGGCACATAGTGATAAACCCCCGGATCAAGGCCCTCAACGCCTTCACCGCCCAAGACGGCATATACATCCAGCGGATAGAGGGCCCCAGCCGAAGGTGCGGCCCGCTTGAACCCACCCTCTTCAGTTATTCCTTGAGCTGCATGAAGAAGTTGAGAAAAATCTGACCTTTCAATCCGTTTTGAACCAAACGACCGAACCGTTCTTCGACGTTCAATGGCTTCTTCAACAGACAGTTTTCCCGCGATATCCGGTTTGGGCAGCATAATCCGTTTCTCCTTTCGTCGACCGGAAGCAAAAACCGGCCTGGCCGGATTGAGCATGTGGAGTGCCGACACACCCGCCGAAAATAACAATGTAAAGAATCTCCGTCTTCGTATCCGTTTCAAAGGCATTCTTTCCTCCAATCCCTTATCCTCTCGGGGTGAACATGGTCTGATCATCGATTCGTTCCCCGGTTCGGCCTCGGTTTTTCACCGACCAAGACCGGAAATCATTTGTTTCACTTTACGAAGGAGGGGTTGTTTGATCCGGACTTTCAGGTAAAGATCTCCCGGCCTTGCTCCCCCTTTGCCCGCTTCCCCCATCCCGGTAAGCCGAATCTTCTGCCCCTCTTTTACGCGCGCGGGGACTTTGACAACCAGCTTCTTGGATCTGTTTCGGAGATAATATGCGTAGGGGCCTCCGTGCACCGCCTGTTCGGGTGTCAGATCAATGACATCGTGCGTGTCTGCCCCATTCTCGGGCAACTCTGCTCCCGTGGCCTTTTCCAGGAGCGCGCGAAACAGATTTCCCAGATAGCCCTTGTGCGGCAACTGTCCTTGAGGACCTCTGCCCCGGTTCAAGGAACCAAAAAAGAAAAAACCGGACGCAAAAAGACCGGGCCTTCTGAACTCAAACCGCCTGAATCCCGGACCGTAGAATTCCCTGAATATGTCCTGATGCCCCCGAAACCCGAAGGCCTTGGCCATTTGCTCGAAGATTTCGTTAATGTCCGAACCACTGAAAATGTCTTCCTCGGAATACTGCTGCCTGAACTGCCCATAGGCGGAATCGCCATACCGCTGTCTCAGGGCGTCATATTCCCTCCGCTTCGACGGATCCGACAAAACAGCATAGGCCTCGTTAACAACCTTCATCTTTTCAGAAGCCTGGGGATTATCTTTGTTTCTGTCCGGATGATACTCGAAGGCAAGCTTACGGTACGCCTCCCTGATCTCGCCGCCGTCGGCACTTTTGCCCACCCCTAGAACTTGGTAATAGTCTCCTTGCCCCATATCGTTTTTATCTCTCTCATGCCCATTAACCCGGCGTGAAGTATGACGGCGTCATCAACGTCAGCACAAGATCACCACCGACCAGCTACCGCTCGGAGAATTCTTGGTCTTTTCTTTTGTGTAATTGACCCCAAGTATACAATCATCAGTTAAAACTAACAAGTTGCGTCGAATCTTTTCCTTGTAACTTCAATAATGATGAAATCTTAAACTCCCCTATGCCGTCAATAATAACTTGACGTAAAAGGCCAGCAGGGCTACGTAATAAATACTTAAAGGACCTTGACAGCCAATGCGCATATTGTTCTGGTACTGCAACACATTTTCCTGGGTTCCCGCATTAAAAACGCTGGCAGAGGCTCCGGAAGCCCAACCGGCAACCCACCAAGATACTATTGTAGCCTTTGTCCATGTAGAGCCCGCCGACCTGATATCGGGAAGTCAGGCGGAAACCAAGCTGGTAAAGAATGCCAAGTGGTTGGCGCGGAAATGGAATATCACGACGGTCGTGTTGCACTCCTTTACTCACTTGGCGGAAGAAAAGGCGGACCCGGAAGAAGCCCAAAGACTTCTGGACCGAACCCAACAGCGGCTGGAGACCGCGGGATATAACACCTGTCAGACACCTTACGGCTACTTTTTGGATCTAAACATCGATGCCCCCGGCCATCCCTTGGCCCGGATATACAAGGAATTTTGATCTATCTTCCCGCCCTTTTACTTTTGTCTTGAATTTTGCCGGAGTTTTCCTGTAAAATCGGCAATCATCACGCTACCCGCAAAGATACAAGAAGCAAAGCATCCGTACCTTTCATTCCAACAACGCATTCCAGGCAAAGGAGGCAGCCATGTCCGACAGTGTGTACAAAATCATCGAACTTGTGGGAACCAGCAGCGAATCATGGGAAAAGGCGGCGAGTTCAGCAGTGGCACAGGCGGGAAAGTCCCTGCGCGATCTGCGCATTGCGGAGATATCCAAGCTGGATA
>CAZHHS010000286.1:0-2591 GCA_964532395.1 uncultured Desulfobacterales bacterium
CAGGAAATTGTTTGTTCGCTTGATTTATTCGACGTCCAGGTCCTGAACATCCAACATGCAGGTGAGCATACTGAGTCCGTCAACGATCTTCTTGACCTCTTCCTGAGAGAGCCTTGCCAGCCCCTCAATGATCTTTTGGTGCAAGGGCGGCGGCGCCTTTTCGGCAAGGATCGTTCCGGCCTCCGTCAGTTCCACGGTAACCACGCGACGGTCGGACGACCGCCGGACCCGCTTGACGAACCCCTTTTGTTCCAGACGATCAATAATGCCGGTAACGGTACTCGATTTCAGGACGATATACCTGGCGATTTGGGAGGGCGGTAAAGGCCCGTGTTCATACAAGGCCATCAGACAATTGAGCTGGGGTGAGCTCACCTGGTATTTTCGGTTAAGCTCCTTCGTATGGAGATCATTGGCCTGAATCAGGCGTCTGATCTGATAGATGATGTCACGAACCCGATCTTCCGGGACTTCGATTCGGGGCGTGAGAGAAGGCTCGCCTGTATGTCTGTTCGGTATCATAATTTTTAGCACCCATTAAATTTGCAACACCAATCAATTGAACAGCGATAGTTAGAGTTGAAACCAACCGTACCATCAGATGTGTCGGGTGGCAACACTTTTTTTAATCATTGCCAAAAAAATCAGAGCGCTTAGGAGTCGTTCTAAGGGCGAGGCTTCATTATCAAGGGTCAAGCAAGCAGGTCGATCACGGTTTGGGTCATTTCTTCCCAGGTTTCCAGGGTTTTTAGGTTGGCCTTATGCCCCTGTTTTGAAACGATAAGACTTCCAGTCTCTCTTGCCAAGTTGACATTGGAGGTCTCTCGTAGTTCACCACTTCCGTCGCCGGTGTCAAGGACCGCCCCGGGGGTATTCACCTGGTAGACCTCAGCCTGGACACCGCCGGCAGCGGACGCTTCCATGACCACCCGATTGGCTTTAAAACCATCCGTATTCAGGTTGGCCACGTTGTGGGCCGTCGTTGCCGCCTTACGCTCAAAGGCCCTCATCGCCGACAGGGCCGTTCCGGTTGGATTGATCATTCTCTCCTCCCTACCCACGTCGATGCTATGTACAAAAACTACCCCGCAAAAACAGGAGTTAACCCAGAAGGTTAATAATTCGCCCCGCACCCGCTTCCGCCCCCTCTTCGGGTGCAGCCTGCCGTTGCGAGTTGGACTCTTCGTACATATTTTCAGCACGGTTCGGCGGACTCACTTTTCCTTTGGCCACATCGTCACCCGACCCACGCACAGGCTCCGTTTCTCCCTGTACGGCCTGGCTACCCGCATAGTTGGCTGCTGCAAGCGTTCCGGCACCTTCAATCATTTTTTTCCTCCTCCCCAAAAACAAAAGCCCATCCGCTTTAGGAATGGGCTCTTTTGCCAATTTGATCCGCTAATCGGCAACCCCGCTATCCCGATGCATCCAGGACCGGAGGCTTTGCGTCCCACCCTTGCGAGCGGTTTGCCTTTATCACTGTTTTTTTCCTGTTACACGTATCGGAAAAAACTGCTCAAACCTAAAGCCCTTTTTGGCGTTTCCTGGCAAGTTTTTTGCAAAACAGAGCCTAGCATTGATGGCATCATGTACGAACACTCGTTGTTTCAACATCTTAATAACCAACAGAAACCACTTTCTAGAGACCGGAGCCAAACAAGATGCACACACACCAACAATCTGGGGAAAGAAGAAGGCATCAGCGGTACCGAATCCAAGCAGATGCCTTTGCCATGGTTAGCCCCTTATCAGCTAAACGCTTGGAAATCATAGATATAAGCAAGGGTGGCCTGGCTATGCGGTATGTGCCGGGAGACGAAAGAGCGAGGATCTGTACGGACGTAGACGTCTTTTTGAATATATTCCTGAGAGATCTGAGCTTTTGCCTCCTCAGAGTCCCGGCCAGACCCATTTCGGACATCCACACAAAGGAGACGGAAACCGATCAAGTCATTCACCGTCGAAGCGTCGAATTCGGACCCTTGAGTGACAATCAAGCGCTTGAATTGGATGCGTTCATTAACCAGCACGCCGTCATTTAGGTGAGGGGCGAGGCTGCGCCATCGAAACGTCACCCCCTGTCCCCACTAATCAAAAAGACGCCGTGATCGGCTTAAGGCTTCATGTGTAAACCCCAATCGAAAAGGTAACCGTCTATGAAGATCTTGGGTAGCAGCGATGTTGCACACTACATCCGGAACAGAACCCTAACGGAAAATGCCCCGGTCGTAAATTCCAACTCGTCACCGGAAGATATACACCGGGAAACCAGGACAATCACGGTAAGTCTTTCGCAAAAATCAAAAGACGGCCTTAAGGCCCGAGAAGCCATTGGCAAGGTGTCCGATATTCGTGCGGAAAAGATCGAATCAATCAAAGAAAAGCTCAAAGCCGGAACCTACGAAGTCGAGGCGGATCAAATCGCCGACAAACTGCTTGAACATCATTGAAACAAAAGGTAACCACCCCCCTTTCCCTTCCCTCAGACCCCCCACCGCCTCAAACTTCCAACGAACTTGACTTGTCTTTTTTGAGGAGGTCGTGCGCTGGGGCCGCTTCAAATTTCAATGCTCCTAAAACTCGGCCCCAAG
>CAZHHS010000287.1:0-297 GCA_964532395.1 uncultured Desulfobacterales bacterium
GCTACATTCCGGCCTGGCTGTCGGAAGAGGACCGGAAGCGCTTTACCGCCAAGCGACGACGGCGCATCATCGCGGAATCGGAGACGGAAGGGCACCAGGGGTTTTCCGGGCGGGATTCCATCCGCATTTTCAATGAGTTTTATTCGGCCTACGCCCGGGCGGACAAGCTCATCAACATGGCCACCCTCTGCAATTTTTTCACCAAGACCCGGAAGGATTTGAACGAGCTGATTCCGGACGGTCTGCTCGACGCCCTGCTGCGCATGTATGACTATACCATCCTTCAGGAAGTCAAGG
>CAZHHS010000287.1:307-2569 GCA_964532395.1 uncultured Desulfobacterales bacterium
ACGAAGAGCAGATCGCCAGAGACATCAAGAATTACCTGTTTGCCGTCAATTTTGAACTCGGTTCAGCGGAGACCTGCCGGTTTACCGGCGAAAAACTGGAGATCACCCAGGATTTTCTCGACAGCATCGAAAACAGGCTGCTCGGCGGGTCGGCGGAAAGCGGCAGACGCCTCTCTTTCCGCAGGGAGACCCAGAAAGAGTACGCGTCAAAGACCCTGACACAGGAAATTCTGGTCGAAGGAACGCCCATCGAAGAAACCGATCTTTATCGCGCCCTTCACGAGCGGTATGTCCACAACCTCAAGGAGAAGGTGCTCGACCCGTTTCTCGAAAACGAAAACTTCCGCCAGGCCATCAAGGACTATGACGAGGAATCCTTCAAGACCTATGACAAGCGCATTCGGAACGATGTGACCTTCCTCATGGACAACCTCTGCAACAAGTGCAATTACACCAAGCTCGGGGCCAGGGAAGTCTGCATCTACGTCATTGACAACGACCTGGCCAGGAAATACGCCAGCCCCTGATATCAGGAGATACCATGCCTGTCCCCGGAAAATTGCACACCACGGCCATGGCCGTGATGCCCCACACGGACGTGGACCGGGCCCTCGATGTCGCCCTGTCGCTGGATGTGCCGTTCTGGCCCCAGCTTCCCAATTACAATTATTACGAGGACATGTACGTTCAGGCGGCCGAGCATTTTCCCGGCATTGAACTCAATCTGGAAAAGCGGACCCTGCGGTTTTCCCTGGAAAAATTCCTCAATGAGTTCGAGGAGACCATGGCCCGTTTCGACGAGCCCCAATATTTCGACATCAGCCCGACCTATTCGGTGGTGTACCATAAGTTCCTCGACATGGATTTTTCAGACCGGCCGGGCGTCCGGGGGCAGCTCGAAGGCCCCGTGAGCTTCGGGTTCAACATCCTGGACCAGGATGAACGCCCCATCCTCTTCGACGACACCGTCCGGCCCTTCATGATGGAATTCATGGCCCGGCGCATCAACGTGCAGCTCAGCCGCCTGAAAAAGCTGAATGACAACGCCTTCATGTTCGTGGACGAGCCCGGACTTCAGTTTCTCTTTTCCGCCATGTCGGGATACGGCGAACACAAGGCCAAGGAAGACCTGGACCAGTTTTTCGCCCTCATCGAAAGACCCCGGGGAATACACCTGTGCGGGAATCCGGACTGGGATTTCCTGCTGCGACTCGACCTGGACGTCCTTTCCCTGGACGTGTTTACCAACGGCGAGATTTTTTCATCCTATGCCGCGGGCATCCGCCGGTTCCTCGACCGGGGCGGCGTCCTCGTCTGGGGGATCGTGCCCACCGGCGTGGATAATTTTCAGCAGACAGACATGGAAACCCTTCAAAACCGCCTGGAAAGCGTGTGGAATATCCTTCAGAAAAAGGGCGTTGACAAAGATCAAATGCTCTCCCAGAGCATGCTCTCCCCGGCCACCTGCTGTCTGGTCAATCCGGACAAGGAAAAAACCGTGGAAAAGGCTTTTGGCATGATCCGGTCGCTTTCGGGCCGCCTGCGGGAAAAATACGACATGTAAACAATGCCGGCCCGCGATAGACGAATAAAAAACCTCTCTTTTTCAATACATTACACGCCATCTCCGCCCCGGAAAAGGTTAAAATAACCTTGACACCCCTGCATATTTGTGTTCAATTGTTGAACTTTCAAGGGGGCGTGCAGAAAGGGGCTGTTTGAAAATAGTTCCTTTTATTTCAAGGGGTTACAGTTTCGACACCTGTAATCCACCCGGCGGAGCTATGCACAATGTTCCCGCAACATTCAATTTTTCGTTGGCGGACCATGGATCAACAGGACCTGCGAACCCTTCAAATCCTCGAGGAAATCGAAAAAAACAAGCAGACCAGTCAGCGGGACCTGGCCAGAAAGCTGAATATTTCCCTCGGTCTGGTCAACTCCTTTATCAAGCGTCTGGCCGCCAAGGGGTATTTCAAGGTTTCCACCATTCCGAAGAACCGTGTGAAATATATCCTCACGCCCAAGGGGATGGCGGAAAAATCCCGCCTGACCTACGAATATATCGTGGTTTCGTACCAATATTACAAGGAAGCGCGCCGAAAGTTAAAAACGCTTTTTCAGGATCTGTCCGCCGACGGCGTGAAAAGAATCGTCTTTTTCGGGGTGAGCGAATTTGCCGAACTCGCCTATCTGTCCATGAAGGAAGCGCCCATCGACATTTCGAACGCCTTCAACGCGCCGTATGGCATCCACATAACC
>CAZHHS010000288.1:0-2564 GCA_964532395.1 uncultured Desulfobacterales bacterium
TCATATTCGGCGTCGATCTCCAGGTCTTCGATATCCGTGGTTTTCTCCCCCCGCTGGGCTTTGATGTGATCGATCCCTCGAGCGGCCACCGCCTTTCGGGAAGCATATGTCAGGGCTGTCTTGGCGCTGATAAGGCCCTGTTCAAACAGCCTGACAATGTATTGGTCAAAGGTCGTCATGCCGAAGGCCTGGCCGGCCTCGATGATTTCATAGAAGGTTTTTCCTTCCGACTCACCGTGCAGGATGGAATCCTTCACTCTAAGACTGGTTCTCAAGACCTCGAAAGCAGCAACCCGTCCGCCCCCTTCTTTGGGAAGAAGCCGCTGAGATACGATCCAACGAATGGTATCGGCCAACCGGATACGGATCTGATTTTCTTCCTCCGTGTTAAACATGCCCAACAACCGGTTGATTGTCTGCCCCGCATCGACGGTGTGCAGGGTTGATACCACCAAATGGCCGGTTTCAGCCGCATTCAGGGCGATTTCCACCGTTTCCCGGTCACGCATTTCCCCGACCATGATTACCTTCGGTGCTTGTCTCAATGCGGCGCGAAGACCATTGGCGAACGTGTCGAAGTTGGTTCCCATTTCTCGCTGGTTGAATGTGGACCGCTTGTGCGGATGTTCGTATTCAATCGGGTCTTCCAGGGTGATGATATGAACAGAATCCTTCTCATTGATTTCGTTAAGCAATGCAGCCAGCGACGTCGACTTGCCGGTGCCGGTGGCTCCGGTGGCCAGAACCAGGCCGTTTCTTTCCTGAGCGATTTCAAAGAAGGCTTCCGGTAGTTTGAGTTCCCTGCACGTGGGAATCTTCGTCTCCAGCTTTCTCAGGACTATTGAATGATTGCTCTTTTGAGAAAAGATGTCCACGCGGAACCGCGCCTTGCCGGGCAGTTGATAGGACAGGTCACAAGAGCCTTCCCGAATGAGAGTGTCGGTGAGGCGGCGGTCCCGATTCAGCAAGTTAAGGGCAAAGACCTCGGTTTGAAACGGGGTCAAGGCACGGAAGGGCGGATTCAATTCGACCGGGTAAAGGACGCCGTCGCTTTCCACTTGAAACGGTTTTCCCACAGTCACGTTGAGATCGGATACGTTGCTGTGGGAATCCAGCATCCGGGTCATGATATGTTCGATCTCTTGCTTTCTCATGCTTCCGTAAAGTCTGTAGGGGGTGATTTAAGCAATGGACGAAACCGGGCTTTGTCGTTCGACTTGGCATAGGCTTCATCGGCACTTATCCACCCTTTATTGAATAGGTCCATGACCGCGTCATCGAGAAGTTGCATGCCATACTTTTTTCCTGTCTGGATCATAGACGGGATCTGGTGGGTTTTGCGCTCTCGGACCAGATTGCGTATCGCCGGGGTGGCAATGAGAATCTCCAGTGCTACACATCGGCCTTTTCGGTCGATACGTTTAAACAGGACCTGCGCCAGTACCGCCCGGAGGCCGTCTGCCAAGGTGGAGCGTATTTGAGCCTGTTGATCCGCCGGGAAGACCTCCACGATTCGGTCGACCGTATTGACGGCACTGGTGGTGTGCAAGGTGGCGAATACCAGATGACCCGTGGACGCGGCTTCAATGGCCAAGGAGATTGTCTCAAGGTCTCTCATCTCTCCCACCAGGATAATATCCGGGTCTTCCCGGAGGGCGCCTCTCAAGGCTGTCGAAAAGGACCGGGTATGTTCCCCTATTTCCCGTTGGTTTACCACACACCCCTGGCTTTGGTGGACAAATTCAATGGGGTCCTCAATGGTGATGATATGGTCTTTCCGTGAGGCATTGGCTTTGTCGATAATAGCGGCGAGGGTGGTCGACTTGCCGCTTCCCGTGGGGCCGGTTACAATAATCAGGCCGCGGGGCAACGACGCCAGCTTGGATACGACGGCGGGCAACCCCAATTCTTCGGCCGTGGTGATCTTATCCGGAATTTCCCGAAAGACGGCGCCAACGCCGTTTTTTTGCATGAAGAAATTGGCTCGGTATCTGGCCAATCCGGGAATTTCGTAACCAAAATCAACGTCTCCGGTTTCCTCAAAGACCTTGATGCGGTCTTCCGGAGTGATTTCATAGAGCATAGCCCGAAGGGTGTCGTTGTCCAAGACCGCATACTTTACCCGTTCAATGTCGCCCACTATTCGCAGCATAGGCGGTTGACCGGAAACCAGATGGAGGTCCGAAGCCCCTTGTTCATGCATCAATTTAAAGAATGCGTCGATTTTTGCCATTCACTGGCTCCTTACATCAAGCTTGCCGCCATTCTCATCAAGCTATTGACCACGAAGGAACGGAGAAATATGACGGCCAACAATACGATCATGGGCGAAAAATCAATTCCGCCAAACCCCATCGGAAATCGTCTCCGGATAGGATATAGGACGGGTTCGGTGACGTTGTGGATGAACCGAACAATCGGGTTGTACGGGTCGGGGCTCACCCAGGAAAGGATGGCCCGGGCGATAATGATCCACATGTAAAAGAACAAGGCGTAATCGAGCACCGTTCCCAGGGCGTGCAGAAAATAACCAATTACATACATAACATACCCTTACATCTTCA
>CAZHHS010000289.1:0-2560 GCA_964532395.1 uncultured Desulfobacterales bacterium
ACCTAGAACCGGGAGGTTATTGACGATATCCCCCTTGGCCACCCCATCGTCAAAGAAGCCGACTATTTCCCACTCAGCTTCAACGTCATTGATCTGCTCAAGGAGCATGGCCACTTCGAGCCCAAATCCCCCGGCACCATAGACAGCAATAGGCTTTAGGCCCTTCTCGGTCGCGGACCGTGAACCGTGGACGGTGGACTGTCGACCATGGTCTGGCTCATTATTTTTGGACATAGATTTCATTTTGCGTTTTTCAGAGTATAAAGGGCTCATATACGGATCCTATCCGGAAGTCGTGCTCATGCGGAGTAACAATGACCGCGAGGACTATCTGCAAGAACTCATTTCATCCTATTTGTTTAAGGACATCCTTCAACTGGAGGGAATCCGGCACGCCGACAAACTCCAACGCCTACTCCAACTACTGGCCTTTCAAATCGGCAGCGAGGTATCCCTCGCCGAGCTGGGCAAGCAGCTGGGGATGAGCAAGAACACGGTTGAACGTTATCTCGACCTTCTGGAAAAGGTCTTCGTCGTCTACAAAAGAAGCGGTTTCAGCCGGAATCTGCGTAAAGAGATTACAAAGAGTCATCGATATTACTTCCTTGACACCGGCGTTCGAAATGCCCTCATCAGCAATTTCAACCCCTTGTCCCTTCGAAACGACGTCGGTACCCTGTGGGAGAATTATGTCATCACGGAACGCATGAAAAAGCAGGAATACCTTCGCCAGCACCTGAACACCTATTTCTGGCGCACTTACGATAAGAAAGAAATCGATCTGATTGAAGAACGAGAAGGTAAGCTATTCGGCTTTGAGATCAAATGGGGCAGCATCGGCAAGAAAGCCCCAAAGGACTGGATAGGGGCCTACCCCGACGCCTCTTTCGACGTCATACACCCGGAAAACTACCTAGACTTCGTCCAGTAACCTGTTGCCGCCGCTTCACCGTCCACCGTTCACGGTCCTTGGTTTTAATCTGCGTTAATCTGCGTAATCTGCGGATCGGTTCACGGTTGGCAGTCCACATTCCCTGGTCTCAATCTGTTTAATCTGCGTAATCTGCGGATCTTAATCTGTGCTAATCTGCGTAATCTGCGGATTGAACTCTGCCATCGTCGCCTCCCCCTCCATGCTAATCCCCTCCCGCTTCACCACCTTCAACACCGTCATCCCAATGATCTTCAGATCCAGGAAGAGCGACCGGTTGTCCACATACCAGACATCCAGTTTGAACTTATCCTCCCAGGTGATGGCATTTCGCCCGTTCACCTGCGCCCAACCGGTCAGCCCCGGCTTCACCTCATGTCGTCGGGCCTGCTCGGTGGTGTAGCGATCCAAGTACTGCATCAACAGCGGCCGTGGGCCGACGATGCTCATATCACCCTTGATGACGTTCAACAGTTCAGGCAACTCATCAAACGACGTGGATCTCAGAAATTTCCCAAGGGGTGTCAAGCGATCCTTGTCTGGAAGGGCCTTTCCGTCGGGGCCACAGGCATCGAGCATCGTCCGGAACTTGATGATCCGAAACGGCTTGCCGTCTTTTCCCGGCCGAACCTGCCGGAAAAAGATCGGCAGCCCCATCCGTCTCCAAATGAGCAGGGAAATGATGAGGAGGAAGGGCGCTGCCACCAACAAAGCAAGCAGCGCGGCCACTATATCAAACGCCCGTTTCATTCTCGGATGTTGAAAACTTTGACATGTGGCGATGAGCTGTTTTAAGCTTTCCAAGCCGTTAATCCCTAAAAGGAACGAAAGCCATGGAAAGAATAAGGGTCTCAGGAAAGGGTCAAGTTGTTATACCAGCCCATATTAGAAGGAAATACGGGATACGTCCGGGTATGGAGATAGGGATCTTTGAGTACGAGGATCTGTTTTACATTGTGCCGCTACCGGAAGATCCAATAGGTGAGGCAATGGGCTGCCTGCCCAAAGAACCGTCATTGTCAAAACAACTGATTAAAGAAAGAACGAAGGATTTCGCCAAATGACTGAGGAACGTTGGAACTGGAACAGCTTCGAGCGGGACCTTATTCGGCCTCAAGATTATCGCTCAGCTTCTCTTTCACCCAAAGATTGAGGATTGTCTCACTACTTACTCCGTGTTTTCGGGCTATCTTGCCGAGCTCAACGGAAAGATCCCGGTCGAGTGGGTAGTATCTTGCTTCAGATTGGATCTCTACTTCGAATTCTGCGGGCTGCGTCTGGTCCCAGAAATCCGCCAAGTCGCGCTTGCTCCAAAACTCGCCGATTTCTTGGTATGAAGCAGCCTTGGATATAGACCCCCTATCTTCTGTCATATAACCTCCGTCTCTCCGGCCGCCACCCCATTGTTCTGGCATTTGCTTCTTCTGATCCCTGATCCCTGAAACCTACCCCCCGACACCTGATCCCTGGCCCTCAACACCTGTATCCTCTATTCTGACTCCTGACTCCTGTGTTCTATATTCTGCTTTTCCTAGTCTGTGTCCGTCTGTGTGTGTCTGTGGCTAATAACGTTCTTCCTTTTCTCTACGCACCTGTTCCTTGATCCGCTTCACATGCCCCCGGCCGAGC
>CAZHHS010000290.1:0-2530 GCA_964532395.1 uncultured Desulfobacterales bacterium
CTCCCAATTCGCCGGAATCGATGATTTCTTTAATCTTGTTGACCGCGGCCGTGTATTCAAAGGTATGACCGACCATTAAAATGCGCTTGTTTTCTTCGGCCGCTCGAATCAGAGTGCGGCAGGCTTCCACGGAATGGGCCAGCGGTTTTTCGACGAAGACGTGTTTGCCCGCCTCCAAGGCGGTCTTGGCAAGTTTAAAGTGGGTGAATACCGGAGTGGCGATGCCGATACAATGCAGATCGGGGTCTTGGAAAAGGTCTTCCGCATTTTGTGTGGTCTGGAGCGACGGATAGAGGGACTGCACCCGTTGCAATCGTTCCGTGTCTTTGTCGCAGGCCCGGCACATATTTGCCGAAGGCAGTTGATTGAAGTTTCGAATCAGGTTGGGGCCCCAGTAACCGCAACCGATAATACCGATGTTAATCATTGGCACTCCTCTTTGAGATTCGACAGGCTCTTTCTAAACGGGCTTCGCCACTTCAAGTTACATTAGAACCCGACATGAGTCAAAAAAGTCGGAAAAGCATTAAAAGAATCATCCGACCTATGGTTGGTGCGGTGGTTTATGGGCGAATATACCAAGTCTACCTACCACCTTAGGGCTCGCGCAAAAATAATTTCCCATTTTGCCATCTCAGCTTCAGCCCATCTTTGACCGATGCCTCATTCGCAAAATCCTCGAAATAGCTTGCTATTACTGCGGTTTTGTTCAATCGGATCGGCCAAATCCGAACCAAATCTGAGCGCCGATTCTGTAAAATTATTTTTGCGTGAGCCCTTAGATTACTTCAAGAACCGGAATACAGAGCCCCCGGACGGTAACGCCGGCGTCGTTATTACCGGGGTTTGCTATAGTATTCGTAATAATAGCCGTATTCCTTTAGAGTTTCGGTACTTGCGTTGAATACCAGGCCCAAAATCTTATCCCTTCCAATCACCTCGACAGCGTCTAAAAGAAGGGGTTTCGCCGTCTTGCCGGCCCGGACCACCAGGATGACTGCGTCTACCATGGAGGCCAAGAAGCTGGTTTCGGCAGAAAACTGCGCCGGTGTGGCATCGAAAATGATGTAGCGGTCTTCATAGCGCTCTTTTAGCTCCCGGACCAGGTCGTGCATCTTTTCGGAACTGAGCAGCTCCGACGGGTTTTGTGCCGGCTTGCCCGAGGGAAGCAGCGTCAGTTTGTCTATCGGTGTCTTGACCATGTAGTCGGCTACCGACGTGCCTTCTTCCAGATACTCCCGTATGCCTCCTGCCGGTTTCAGGCCCAGAAGCTTGTGTAGAGACGGGCGGCGCAGGTCGCAGTCCACCAAGACGACATATTCATTGATCCCTCTGGCAATGCTGATCGCCAGATTAGCGGACACCATGGTTTTGCCGTCCATCGGCTGGGGGCTGGTAATCATGATACTTCGGGGCCTCGAAGCCGCCTTTTTGGTCAGGATCTTGGCCCGCAGCATTTTGAACGACTCGGCGGAAACCGCATTGGGTTCGGTAAACAGCTGTAACCGCGGATCCATTCGGGATGGTTCCGGTCGGGATCGTTCCGGCGACGTCTCAGGAACAGCCGGCTCCGGCGGGGTCGGCTCCGGTGTGTCGGATGTGTTTAGGCGCAACGCGTCGACCGCCTCCCGCGTTGTAGGAACGGATTCCTTCTGCTCCTCCGACTTAGGGCGCGGTTGCCTTTTATCGCCTGATGATCCTTGACTTTTCTTTAGTGCTTCCGAATATTTGCCCATAGTTTGAAAACAGGTATTAGGTGTTAGGTATTAGGTATTAGCCAAACAGCCAATACGAAACGTTTAAAGTATTTACAATGTTATGCAACAAGGTTCTAACCTTTTAGATATTGGGTATTATACTTTGGTTGCTAACCTTTGCACAAAAACATTTAACATCCGTTTGATGTCGTTGATCTGCCGATTTAACTCTACATAATCTTCGGTCTGCACATATTTTAGATCGTGCGCTAATAGAACATGATACTCGGTTTCAGTTGCTGAGCCGGCGGCAATAGTCAGAAATCGTGAAAAATCGCGATCACCGTTTCTCCCACATCCTTCCGCGATGTGGCGGGAATGGATGTAGCAGACCTTCGAAGCTGTGACACGAGCCCATATTCTTCTGTACGTGGGAAGGTCTGCGTGATGCGGTATACCTCCCTGGCCAATTGATGTGCGTTCTGCCAAACTCTCAGCTCTTTGAAATCCTTCATTTGTAATTGCCAATACCTAAAACCTAATACCTAATACCTTCTTTTTCTCCCTCATATCGGAAACACCGTGGGATCGAGTTTTCGGAGGAGGAGCAGGCTGTAAACCAGGACCGATAGCATGCCGATGACGACACAGGTGGCGGCGATGCGTTTAATGATTCTCCAGCGCCGTTCGGGCCTCGTATTCACCTACGGCACCGATCCCATGTCGGGCAACTCCAGCGTAGCTTCCAGGTTTTTCCTACTCCAGAATGTGGGATCCATATATTCGCGCAAATAGGCCAACCCCAAACCGGACCCCAAAGCCAACATAAACCC
>CAZHHS010000291.1:0-2525 GCA_964532395.1 uncultured Desulfobacterales bacterium
GGCGAGCCCCCAGATCTTTGTACGCCAGAGCGGCTTGCCAGCTGGTGGTATTGGCCTGCGTACTCACATGTAGGGCGGCATTGAGGGCCAGTTTTCGCATCTGATGAAGTACGCCCAGATCGGATACAATAACGGCATCACCGCCCATTTCATCGAATTGTTGTGCCACCGCCAGAATCTTATCGTATTCTTCGGAAAACGGATAGATGTTGAGTGCCAGGTATCCCCTTTTCCCCAGGCGATGAAGAAACGCCAGGCCTTCGGCCATCTCCTCCGGAGTTAGATTTCCGGCAAAATTGCGAAGAGAACCAAAGGGAGCGCCGAAATAGACCGCATCCGCCCCATAAACGGCCGCCCATTTGAGTTTTTCCAGTGTTCCCCCCGGTGCCAGTAATTCCAATCTTTTCCTCTTTATCCAAGACCCGAACCCGATACCCAAATCCCATCATCAGACCAAAAAACAACCGTCACAGGTAATTTTCACTCAAGTTTCACACCCCCTATTTTGACCCGACTACCTTCAACGCGGGACGCTACAGCCAGCAATATCCAGGAAGGTGCGGGGAGGAATTTCGTTGAACGATGGCCTACACGGATAGAGCCCACCTCCCTTTCGAAAACCGCCTGACGGATTTGTAGGCCCGAGTGAAGCGAAGTTCCTTCCCGCACCGGCCAAGGCGCTTGCAAACCGTTCAAATGTTGTGCGGACATCCTGAAAAGGATTATCGAGGGTATTAAATCGCAATTTCAAAGTGTTACACTGGTGCGAAACTTGAGTTTTCATTTCACCAATCTTCTATCGATTGATGAAATCGCAAAAAGTCGGTTTTATCGCCTTTTCGTCATTTCCCGTGATCAGCGGGGATCATAGCCTGCGCCGGGCTTGATCCGGGATCCGGCATGACGGTTGGAAGACTTTTAACGAGGACATCATTGATTGAGGTCCATCCTATTTTGCCACCACGCTCAACTTACCGATTTTCACCGGGGGAACAATCATGCTACCCCCCACCCACTCTCCTTTGTCTCCGATCGCGACAACATCCTTCAGCGCATCGTACGTATTCCCCGCCAGCATGACATCTTTTACCCGGCCCACAATCTCACCCTTTTCAATCTTATAGCCCAATTGGACGTTTACCGAAAATTCACCACTCATGGGATTGCCCTGCCCCAACCCCAATACATCATAAACCAGAAGGCCCTCGTCCGTGTTGCGAATCATCTCCTCATAGGAGACGTTTCCTGTTCTCACGACCCAATTCGTCGGGCCACATCCCACCCCATTGCCCGTTGTCTGAGTCCCCGCCCGTCCTGCGGTATCCAGATCATACAGAAAGTTTTTCAGTTCACCGTCAACGATAAGGGGAGTTATCCGGTGAGGGACCCCTTCACCGTCAAAGCACCCGCTGCCGATTCCGTAATCGATGAGCGGGTCATCCGTGATAGAAAACGTTGTTTCGGCAATCCGCTTCCCCAAACTACCTGCCAAGGGTGACGCCCCCAATACGACGTTTTTGCCGTTAAGCCCCATATGAAGGGCCAGGAGAAGTACATTCATTCCCTCCGGAGCGAGGATGACGGGCAGATTCCCGGACCGCATCGGAACGGTTTTTTCCGCCATACGGAACAAGTTTACCGCCTTTTTAGCCACGCCGACATGGTCGATCTCCCTTCTTCGCCACCCAAAGGCATCCCCAGCCCAGAGGATATCCGTACCCCTGACCAATTGCCCTTGAACACCAAGTCTAAATTGAGTCCGTTCACTCGTTAACCGGGTACCCGCCGAATTGGCAAACTCCGTCGTACCCACCACTTTTTTCAAACCGGCACTGAGCAAAATGTCCGAATTGTAATCCTTGACCACGGCTATCATCTCATTGCCCAGATCAACCATTTCCGCCTTACCTACCTCCGTAACAGCGGGATCGTAAGTCTTAACCGCCGGCAATTCCCCTGGCGGGGGAAACGAAAAGTGTGCCGGGCTTCCGAAATCCGCGGCATCCCACGCCCGGCCCACCGCACCGTCTAAATCCGTGACGTCCGTCGTGTGAGACAGGCCGATCTTGCCTTCGACAATCACTTTCACACTAATGGTCGTGCCCTGGGAAGACTTCACGGATTTCAGCTTGTCATTTTCAAAAGATACATGGTCCGACTCGCTTCGATTTAGGGTGACCTGGACCCCTTGTGCTCTTTCCAGCCCCTTTTTTACCAACTCATCCACTGTCATCATCATCGTCCCCCCACTACGACATCCTGTATACGCACATGCGGTCCCCCAAACCCCACAGGCAGAGGGGATTGTTCATCTTTTCCGCATCCGCCGCCGGCAGGCGGATAGGTAATGGTATCTCCCACCTTGTCGATATTCATCAGCGTGTTAAAGACATTTCCCGTAAGCACCACATCGCGAACAAGCTCTGCCACCTCACCGTCCCTGATCATGTAACCACAAGCGGCACTGAAGGTAAACATCTCCATCGACGTCTGACCACCCACCATATCCACGGCATAAAGCCCCA
>CAZHHS010000292.1:0-2520 GCA_964532395.1 uncultured Desulfobacterales bacterium
ACGTCCTGGACCAGGCCATGGGGGTGGTAAACAGGGATACCACCGGGGATGTGGTGACATTCGGCGAGCGGTGTATTCGGACCGTTGGAGATCGCCTTAGGGACCTTCGGTTGCTCTTGTTTCACGAGGCCGGTTCCCGAGGAGCGGCTTCAAGCGTTGAACCGAGTCTGTTCTTATTTCCGGAGGAGTTCGAAAAACTGGATCCGGGGCTCAAAGCCTTTTTACGGGGGGCGTTTCAAGAAAACCCGTACCAGGAAACGCCGCATTTGCGGGGCGTATTCTTTAGCAGTGGGCGGCAGGAAGGCAGCCCCTATTCACACTTTTTAAATGCCCTGGGACTCATACAACAGCGGGATGTTCTTCCCGGCACCAGCAAGGGGTTATTCCTTCATGACTTCTTTGCCAAGATACTGCCTAAGGACAGGCGTTTGTTTGCGCCGACCCAAAGAGCCATCGAGTGGGGCAAATTAACCCGGAACCTGGGCGTAACGGCTTGGGTGGCGGTGGTCCTTGCCATATGCGGGTTACTGAGCTTTTCTTTTGTTAAGAATCTCAAGACCCTTAGGGATGTCGGCCGCCAATACACGGAAGCGCCGGTATTTGAGGGTAATATTCTTTCAGATGTCGTATTGATGAGTCATTTCCGAGACGTCATTGCAACGGTCGAGACGGATAACGAGAGCTGGTGGATTCCCCGGTTTGGACTAAACGAAAGCAAAGATGTCGAGCGAAGGCTGAAGGAAAAATATTGCAAACAATTCAGAGAGAGTTTTCTGGTTCCTTTTGACGCGGCGATGCGGGAACGTATGACTGGTTTCTCAGCCGTTACCTCCGATTTGATCCTGGCTCAGCATGTGGCCCATCTTGCCCGTCGAATCAATCTGCTTCGAGGCGTTCTTGAAGGTGAGGAGCCCGATGCACTTGCCGCCATGCCTAGGCCCTCTTACGCGCCGATCATGGTTATGGCGGATCAGGAAGTGATTCCGGAGATACGTAAAAAGTTTGCCGATCTTTATCTCTATTACCTCTTGTGGCGACAGGATGAGGCTCAGCTTAATCGGGAGATGAATGAGTTGCAGGAATGGTTGAAACACGTGGTAACCTTGAAAAAGAGTCCGCTCAATTGGGTTGTGACGTGGGTTAACACGGAGGGGCGTGCTAAGTCCATCAAGTTAAGTGACTTTTGGAAGGGTGGTGTCGTAGATGAAGGGGACATAGGGGTGGCCGCGGCCTTCTCGGTAGCGGGGAAGGCCCGAGTCGATGCGTTTGTAGCAGAGGTGGAAGCGGCACTTACGGATCCTTTGGTCATTGCCGGCAAGAAGCTCGAGTTTCAGGGATGGTATCGTAAGACCTATGTGGCGGCTTGGTACGACTTTTTGGGCGACTTTTCCCTTGGGGCGGACCGGCTCCAAACCAGGCAAGAAAGGCAACAAATCGCTGTGACCATGGGTACCGACAGCGGGCCGTTTTTTTCACTCCTTGAGCGGATGACGACTGAACTGGCGCCCTGGAAGGACCATGCGGAAATTCCCGACTGGGTTAATCTGGTATATGCGTTTTCGGAAACACAGGTCAGGGGTCGCCAACACGCCGCCATGGAGGACAAAAGTGGTCTCCTCAAAGTCACCAAAAAGGGCAAGCGGCTGGTGGACAAGTTGGGACGGAAAATTAAGCAGGTGGATACGGACGACAGCTTGAAGTCTGAGCTTGTTGCTGCAAAGGCCTACAACAAATATGAAGAGAGCCTGTCCAACATTTCCTCCGCCAGTGCTTCCAGGACCGCCGCTTATCAAATGGCGGCGGATACGTATAAAGCCGATGCGGCTACCAGTGATGTACCTTTTCACGTGGCCGACAGGGCTGTGGAGAAATTACAGGCCTATTTGGGAGAAGGCAAATCGAAACAGGAGGTGTTCTGGCAATTGGTCGCCGGGCCTTTGGATTACTTGTGGCACTTTATGCGGATGGAGACGGCGTGCTACCTACAAGAGATGTGGGAAAAAGAAGTCCTGGTGGAGGTGCAAGGCGTATCCAACCAACAGACAATCAATGAGTTGCTGCTGGGTGATAACGGATATGCGAAAAAATTTGTAGAAGGGTCTGCCGCTCCTTTCGTCAACCGGAGTTTACAAAAAGGATATTATGGAAAGCGCGTACTGGGAGAGGCGATCCCGTTTTTCGGTGGTTTCTTGACCTTCCTGACCAAAGGTGCCCGAAGCGCGAAACCGGCGCAGGACAGTTATACCGTGACCATCCGTGGCTTACCCACAGACACTAACCAGGATGCACAATTGAAGGTTCACGCCACCCGGTTGGAAATCCAGTGTGCGGATGAAACCAAGACCATGGTGAACTTAAATTATCCGGTGCGAAAGACGTTTGAATGGTCTCCTCGAAGCTGTGGCGATGTGTTGTTAGAGATTAACGTGGGTAAAACGACGGTGAGCAAGAAATACAAGGGATACCGGGGTTTCCCCGAGTTTTTGAAAGATTTTGCGACAGGGCAACACACCTTTTATC
>CAZHHS010000293.1:0-2495 GCA_964532395.1 uncultured Desulfobacterales bacterium
TAGGTCATGGTCACGATTTGACCCTTGTAAGACGGGTCGGTGAGGATTTCCTGATACCCCGTCATACTGGTGTTAAATACCACCTCCCCTATTGTCTCGCCCCGCCCGGCGAAAATCCGGCCGGGAAAATATGTCCCGTCTTCCAGTACCAGCAGACCGTTCATGCGCTCGTTTCCAGACGCCCCTTGTCTCCTCGGCGCTCAGCGTTTCGGCTTGGGCTTTTAAGTTAACAAGCCGGTTTTATAGGATATCTCGGCAGAGAACAGGCCACGACGGGCCCTCGCCAGGGCAAGGCACCGAGATTGCATACAAATCAACCGTCCATCCGCCCGGCGGGGGGCTTTCCCGCCCAAGCGGTTACGATTTTACAACTGGGTCTTTGTATCATTGACACACAATCTTTCAACGAAAAACTTGAGCTCCGCGGAAGATTCCCGCGTCACGCCCCCGGCAACCGGGAGACCGGACGCCAGGGGTCCAAAAGTATCATCGTGTCAAGTCCTTGTTGATTTCCGTCTGTAGGCTTGAGTGCAGAGAAAGGACGCGTCGCCATGCTGAAAGAACATGAATATGTCAGACAAACTCTTGAACGATATACAAAAAGTCGGCTGGAAGATTTCTGCGAACACATCCTGTTGACCAATTTTTTGGAGTACGTCGACGGGTTCCGGGCGCGGTCCGAGGGAGCCTGTTCGAAGGGCAAATTCCGTGTGGTGCACGCCAAACAGATGAATTGCACCTTGATCGATTTCGGCATCGGCTCGCCCCAGGCGGCCTTGTTGATTCATTGCTTGGCCTATCTGGACAACCTCAAGTCCGTGATCATGCTGGGTATGTGTGGGGGAATCGACGATACCCTGCAGGTGGGGGATTTCGTCGTTCCCGGGGCCGCCATACGGGGGGAAGGTACGAGCCGCCATTACCTGCCCCGGGAATACCCGGCCATCCCCGCCTCCTGCATCAATCTTTATTGTATCGGGGCGGTCAAAAAGACCGGCTTGACGCCCCGATGCGGGATCGTATACACAACAGACAGGAGATTGTGGGAATTCGACGAAGCATTTGTCCGTTATTTACGACAACACCGGACGCTGGCCATCGAAATGGAATTGGCCACGCTCTTTTCTGTGGCCTATCGGTTCGAGGTCCCCATCGGCGCCATCATGCTGGTCTCCGACATGCCCATCCAGAAAAAGGGCATCAAAGGGACCAAGCTACACGACGAGGTGTATGCCAAGTATATGGGCACGCATCTCGATATGGGCATCGACGCCGTGCAGACCCTTCAGGCCAACTGGGCCGACGTAGAGAGAACCCTGTCCAGCGAATGGTAACCAGCAACTGGTAGATCCGCTTTCCACACATGAGGAATGCAACCCGTGCATAGACCCCTCCCCCCGCAGCGGAAGCATCGGCCCCTGATCGTGCGGGCCGTGCTGTGCGCCGTCGCCGTCCTGTTTTTACTCACCACCCGGCTGTGGGCGGCACGACAGGCCACCGGCATTCCCTTGGAGAAAATCTCCTGGGGCCTGGTAATCACCGGGCTCCTCGGGGGATTGGGACTGTTCCTTTACGGCATGGAAAAGATGAGCGAGGGCATGAAACTCGCCGCGGGCAACAAGTTTCGGTCCATCCTGAAGGCACTCACCGCCAATCGGGTCGTCGCCCTCCTTTTCGGTGCCCTGGTCACCATGGTGGTCCAATCCAGCAGCGCCACGACGGTAATGTTGGTCGGCTTTGTGGAGGCCGGCCTCATGGGGTTCGCCCGGTCGGTGGGCGTTATTTTGGGCGCCGATATCGGCACCACGGTGACCGCGCAACTGATCGCTTTCCGACTCACCGACTACGCCCTGCTTCTGGTCGCCGGGGGGACGGGCATGCGGATGTTCGGGCGTAGCGACAACCTGCGAAACACCGGTGACGCCATCCTGGGGTTCGGTATGTTGTTTCTCGGGATGAAGCTCATGAGCGAAACCATGCAGCCGCTCAGGGCCTATCCCGGTCTCCTCGACCTCATGAAAGGACTGGAAAACCCGCTGACGGGTCTTCTGGCGGGTACCGTTTTAACGGCCCTCCTCCAAAGCAGTAGCGCCTTTATCGGCATCCTGATCGTTTTGGCCCAGCAAGGCCTCATCTCTCTGGAAGCAGGCATCCCCATGATATTCGGCGCCAATGTGGGCACCTGCATTACCGCCCTGGTGGCTGCTACGGGCATGTCTCGACAGGCCAAACGGGTGGCGGTACTCCACATCTCGTTTAAGGTCTTGGGGGTGATTCTGTTTATTTTTTGGATACCCTCCTTCGCCGCGCTGGTGCGGGAAACGGCCATGCGATTTGATTTCAACATGGCCCGACAGATCGCCAACGCCCACAGTATATTCAACGTCGGGCTGGCGGTCATCTTTCTCCCCTTTACCACGGTCTTCGCCAACCTGACGCTTGCCGTCCTGCCGGACAAACAGCCGGACCGGGACATCAGACCGGCCCTCCTGCAC
>CAZHHS010000294.1:0-2481 GCA_964532395.1 uncultured Desulfobacterales bacterium
TCATCAATGAATCTGGATCGCTTGGGTATCCTCTCTCTCGCGGTCTTCCCGCTTTGCAAGCGGGACGTTCTAACCAAAGCTGAACTACGTCCCCGCATTACTACCTGACTTTATATCATCAATGAAGCTCTCGGTTAACCCTCTCTCGCGGGCTTCCCGCTTTGCAAGCGGGACGGTCTAACCAAAGCTGAACTACGGCCCCGTAAAGACCCGGTCAATCCATTGCGTGGTAGGCGGAACAGGGCTTGAACCTGTGACCCCCGGCTTGTAAGGCCGGTGCTCTCCCAACTGAGCTACCCGCCCATAAGTCCTTCTTGCGTGCGGTGGGTCCCCGTCCGCATGTCAAATGCAAGAAATGCTTGGTTGCCTGGTATTATTTCGATCAGTTTTTCAGCCGGAACTACCGTCGACTGTTAGATCTTGTGATTTAACCAACCCATCGAATCCTGTCAAGAAAAATAATCGGCCCGATCAGTTGATTTGAATCGAATTGTTTACCGATTCCTGTGCTTCCGGAATCATTTCCGGCGAAATGATCTCTTCGGGCTCCTCCATGAAAAGGCTTTCGCCGTCCTTCAGAACAATGGCCCGCTCAAGCACCTCGTCCATGTGGTCGGCCATGACGACCTCAAAGCGTTTCACGATCTTTGAGGGAATCTCCTTGAGATCCTTATTGTTTTCCTTAGGGATAATGATCAGGGCCATTCCACCCCGATGGGCGGCCAGAATCTTTTCTTTGAGTCCGCCGATCGGTAAAATGCGTCCACGCAGCGTGATCTCTCCGGTCATGGCCAGATCCCGACGAACGGGCTTTTTAATTAATGCCGAAATGATCGACGTGGCCATGGTAATGCCCGCCGAGGGGCCATCCTTGGGGGTAGCGCCTTCGGGCACGTGAACGTGAATGTCCACCTTTCTATAAAAGTGTTTTTCAAGTCCTAGGGCGCTGGCTCTGGAACGGACGTAACTCACCGCCGCCTGTGCGGATTCTTGCATGACGTCACCCAACTTCCCGGTAACCGTCAGCTTCCCCTTCCCGGGGACCACGATGGTTTCGATGGAAAGCAGTTCTCCGCCCACTTGCGTCCATGCCATACCTGTGGCAAGGCCGATTTCATCTCTTTCCTCCACTTCGCCGTACCGGAACCGGGGAACCCCCAGTAACTTCGGTATGGATTGAGCGGTAACCCGAACGAAATCCTTGCCGCCTTCCTTGGTGATTTCTCTGGCGACTTTTCGACACACCGAGGCGATCTCACGCTCCAGATTACGGACACCGGCCTCCCGGGTATAGCGGCGAATAATGGTCGTGAGGGCATTGCGCGTAATGGCGAAATTATCCTCCGTCAGTCCGTTTCGTTTCACCTGTTTGGGCACCAAAAAGCCCAGGGCGATCTGGAGTTTTTCGTATTCCGTATAGCCCGGCAGCTGAATGATCTCCATTCGGTCCTGGAGGGGCGCAGGAATCCCGTGCAGGTTATTGGCGGTTGTTATAAACAGGATCTCCGACAGATTATAGTCCACATCCAGATAATGATCCCCAAAGGCATAATTTTGTTCCGGATCCAACACCTCGAGTAGGGCGGCGGAGGGATCCCCCCGGAAATCCATACTCATTTTGTCCACTTCGTCCAAACAAAACACAGGGTTTTGAACCTTCGCCTTCTTCAGTGACTGAATGATCTTGCCAGGCATCGCCCCGATATAGGTGCGTCGGTGGCCCCGGATTTCAGCTTCATCCCGCACCCCGCCCAGAGACAAGCGAATAAACTCCCGCCCCGTGGCCCGAGCAACGGACCGCGCCAAAGAGGTTTTCCCCACCCCCGGCGGACCGACCAGACACAGGATGGGACCGTGCACTTTTTTGACCAGCTTCTGAACGGCAAGATATTCCAGAATGCGCTCTTTCGGTTTTTCCAACCCGTAATGATCCTCTTCCAAAATCTTTTCCGCCTTGTCCACATCGAGGCACAACTTGCTGCGAACAAACCACGGAAGACTGATCAACCATTCAATATAGTTGCGAACTACCGTCCCCTCCGCCGACATGGGCGCCATGAGTTTGAGCTTTTTGAACTCCTGCTTGGCTTTCGCGGTGGCTTCTTTGGACATCCGCTTGCGTTCAATGCGTTTTTCCAGTTCCTCAAGTTCGGTCTTGTGGTCGTCCTTGGCGCCCATCTCCTTTTGGATAGCCCGCATCTGCTCATTCAAATAGTAGTCTCTTTGGGTCTTTTCCATCTGTTTCTTGACCCGGCCCTTGACCCGTTGCTCCGTCTTATAAATCTCAATCTCCGTCTCCATCAGACTAAACAGCAGGCTCATCCGATCGACCGGAGACGTCGTTTCCAGGAGTTGCTGTTTGTCTTGCAGCTTGAAGTTGAAGTGGGCGGCAACGGTATCGGACAGTTGGGACAAGTCCTTGATATTCGATACATTTTTTATCACGTCTTTCGAGATGTTCTTATTCACCTTTGAATATTC
>CAZHHS010000295.1:0-491 GCA_964532395.1 uncultured Desulfobacterales bacterium
CCCCCAACCCCCCCGCCACACCAATCGACCCCCATTTAGCCACTGGCCAAGGCCTACGCGTTAAAGCGGGCGTCCATGGTAGATGGTAATACGGCAGAGCGGATAAGTGGTTATCAGATCGGAGGAATCAGTCCCTTCGCCATGACCAAGGCGCTTCCTGTGGCCATCGATTCGGATCTACTGGCTTATGATATAGTAGCAGTGAATGGTGGCAGACGGGGGGTTATGGTGCTCATGTCTCCCCGGGATATTGTCCGGGTCACTAACGCTCGGACGATAGCGCTACATAGATAGGCGTTACACACGGCGTGGTAGCGTTAATGGAAAATGAATGAGGATGATGGACAAGGTTATGAAAGTACCCCTTTTAGACCTAAAGGCGCAGTATGAAACGATTAAGGAAGATGTCGAAGCGGCGACCAGGCAGGTTTTCGAAGAACAATGTTTCATCTTGGGTCCCGAAGTTGAAAAACTGGAAAAGAAAGAATCGG
>CAZHHS010000295.1:501-2446 GCA_964532395.1 uncultured Desulfobacterales bacterium
GACGAGGTCTGGCGGGCAACGGACAAGGTTTACGAAGAGCAGCGCTTTATCCTCGGTCCCGAAGTCGAAAAACTGGAAAAGGAAATCGCCGACTATTGCCAGTGCCCGCTTGCCGTGGGCGTTTCCTCGGGAACGGATGCCCTGCTGATTTCTCTAATGGGCATCGGGATCGGTCCCGGTGATGAAGTCATTACAACCCCTTATACCTTTTTCGCTACGGTCGGATCGATTGTTCGCACCGGCGCCAAACCGGTCTTTGTCGACATCGATTTAGATACTTACAACATAGATCCCCACAAGATTGAAGAAAAGATCACTCGAAAGACGAAGGCGATTGTTCCTGTTCACCTCTATGGACAGTGCTGTGACATGACAACCATTGGCCAGATTTCCCGGCAATACGGTCTCCAGGTCATCGAGGATGCCGCTCAAGCAATCGGAGCGGAAGACCGGGAAGGCCACAGAGCCGGATCCATGGGCGATATGGGTTGTTTTTCCTTCTTCCCGTCAAAAAACCTGGGGGCTTTCGGAGATGGTGGAATCGTTACCACCTGCTCGGCCGAGGCGTATGAGACATTAAGGATATTGCGGGTTCATGGTTCTCGTCCAAAGTATTACCATAAGATGCTGGGAGGTAACTTTCGCTTGGACGCCTTGCAGGCGGCGGTTGTTCGGGTCAAGCTGCCGCATTTGGATTCTTGGACCGCCTCTCGTCAAGCCAATGCGGATCGGTACCGGGAGCTTTTTAGAAATGAAGGCCTTGAAAATGGCGTCACACTTCCCAAGGCTTCCAAGGGTCGTCACATTTACAACCAGTTTGTGATCCGCGTGTCGGACAAACGCGATGAACTCAGACAATATTTGGGCGAAGCGGGCATCGGTACGGAAATCTACTATCCGGTCCCGATGCATTTGCAACCTTGTTTCCAAGACCTGGGGGGGCAGCTCGGAGATTTTCCGCTGGCGGAAGAAGCAGCAAACCGGAGTCTTGCACTGCCGATCTATCCCGAGCTGACCGAAGATCAGCTCGGCTATGTCGTCGAAAAGATTGGGTCATTTTATGTCTAGGAAGTTCTCCGACAGCTTCCTAGGAGCCAAAATCCCCTTGCTTTTTGAGGCAATTCGCATTAATGTAAGTCTGTTGGGGATGTAGCTCAGTCGGGAGAGCGGTACGTTCGCAACGTACAGGCCAGGGGTTCGAATCCCCTCATCTCCACCAATGAAACAATACAATTAATGAACTGCCTTATAGAACCACCCATTCTAACAGACTTTTTCGTTGGTGGGCTACCAAGCAGTGTCGACCGGCTTTGAGAGCATAACTTTCTTCTTCATTCACCCCCTGTCGGCGACCCATAAAGTGGTGGACCCAACGCCGATGCACTGCATTTCCGAAATATCTCCTGAAATCCCTGGAAGATACCTTGACACCCCCGGTGCGGGATGATAGCAATGTCCAGTAATGCGTTATCCGAAAAACTTACCCCCTGGCTAATCGGGATATTCGTGGGGTTTTTATAAAAAATTGAATATAAACCGTTTTCGGTGGTTTCGCGTCTCTTTGGCGACAGATTCTATTGAAACTCGGTTCCGGTTTCAATAGCGGGAAGGAGAAAGCCTATGAACAAGGCGGATTTGGTTGAGGCCTTGCGGCAAGATCAAAACTTGACTCGAGATAAGGCGGAAGAAGTAGTAAGTTTATTTTTTTCCGAGTTGACGGATGCTCTCACTAGAGGTGATCGAGTGGAAATTCGTGGATTGTGGAGTCTTTATGTGCGCGAATACGATTCGTATACGGGCAGAAACCCCAGAACCGGGCAATATGTAGAGGTGAAGCCTAAAAAGCTGCCCTTTTTTAAATGTGGTACCGAATTGAAAAAGCGGGTCGACTACAAATAAATCAAAGGTGGTGAGGAAAGTGATCGGGACGAAGAATACCAAAAAG
>CAZHHS010000296.1:0-2430 GCA_964532395.1 uncultured Desulfobacterales bacterium
GCGGGTTTTCAACGGTTCTGGTCGGTTTGAGCGGCGGTATTGACTCCGCCCTCACGGCCGCCATCGCCGTGAAGGCCTTAGGTAAAAGGAATGTGACCGGGGTCTTTATGCCGTCCCCGTTTACGTCCTCTCAAACCGGACGGGACACCGAGACGCTGGCCGCCAACCTGGACATTGCCCTTCTCCGAGTCCCGATAGATAAGATATTCGAGGCATCTCTCGGCGAGATGGTCCCCCTGCTGGGAGACATCAAGACGACTGTTACGGGGCAAAACATTCAAGCCCGCCTGCGGGGGGTCATCCTGATGGCCCTTTCCAATAGCCGAGGGGCATTGGTTCTAGCCACCGGGAACAAGTCCGAACTCGCAGTCGGGTATTGCACCCTCTACGGGGACATGGTGGGTGCATTGGCTGTAATCGCCGACGTACCCAAGACCCTGGTTTACGAATTGGCCCAGGAAATCAACACGATGGGCACGATCATCCCTCAACCCATTTTGGACAAGGCACCCTCGGCGGAATTAATCCCCGGCCAAGCCGACTCGGACGACCTGCCGCCATACCCTGTGCTGGACAAGATATCTCAGGCCTACATTGAGAAGAATTTGGATCCCGACACCATCGCGTCCCTGGGCCCACCTCCCACAGTGGTCTCAGAGACCATTGCCCGGATCGATCGCAACGAATACAAAAGATACCAATCCCCCCCCACCCTTAAGGTTACGACCAAATCATTCGGATATGGACGACGCTATCCCATCGCCCGGAAATACGCATGGCAACAACACGTTCCCAAATAGCTTGACCCCGGATGCGGTTTAAATTTATACTCTTACGGTCATCTACAAAGCTCAAATTCGGGATTGGGTCGGCCGATGGAGATCGAGCCATAAGTCGGCCAAAACTCGTTATAATAAATAATACATAGCTTCAGTTTTTTGAGAAAACGGAGGTGGGAAGAAAGCAAAATGCCCGTTTATGAGTTTTATTGTGAGGACTGCCATACCATTTTCAATTTTTTTTCCAAGACCGTAAACACATCTAAGCGGCCAAGTTGTCCGAAATGTAAAAAGAAATCCCTTAAACGACAAATGTCGGCCTTCGCCAGTATCTCTGGAGAGCGAGAGGAAGGAGATTCGGACGACCTTCCCATAGACGAATCAAAAATGGAAAAGGCCATGAACTTGTTGGCCAGGGAAGCCGAGGGGATCAGTGAAGACGATCCTCGCCAAGCCGCCCAGCTGATGCGAAAGTTTACGGATGCGACAGGTGCTTCCTTGGGACCGAGCATGGAAGAAGCCCTTCGACGCATGGAAGCCGGCGAGGACCCCGAGCAAGTGGAGGCGGAAATGGGCGATTTGATCGAGCAGGAGGAACCCTTTATTTTTGAAGGCAAGAAAGGGGGAAAGGTCAGAAAGGCCAAACCGCACCGTGATGAAACCCTATACGACCTTTAACGGCAATGAAGTAGAAAGTAGCGGCACCCAATGGAACAGGTTATTTTACAGGCCTCCGACATCAGCCGGATCTTAAACCGGATGACTCACGAACTCTTGGAAACGCACAGGGGAGCAAAAAATCTTGTCCTCATCGGCATCTGGACCGGGGGGGTTTTTCTGGCGGATCGGATTGCGGAACGGATTCGCAAGGTGGACGGAACGGAAATTCCCCGGGGCGATCTCGATATCACCCTCTATCGGGACGATTGGACCCGGATCGGACACCAGCCCGTTGTGCAGCAAACCCAAATCCCTTTCTCGTTGGATCAAAAACAGGTCGTCCTGGTGGATGACGTCCTCTTTACGGGACGCACCGTTCGCGCCGCAATGGATGCGCTCATCGACTTCGGCCGGCCGGATCGCATCGAACTGGCCGTCCTTGTGGACCGAGGACACCGGGAGTTGCCCATCCAGGCCAACTACGTGGGGAAATATATCGAAACGATCCACAACATGATGATTAACGTTTACCTCCAAGAACATGCCGGAAGAGACGAGGTCGGTATTTCCATCGGATAGAAGAAAACCTGCTTCCCGCCGCTTCGGCAAACGGGGTCCGGAAAACGGGCTCAGCAGGGATTCCGACTTTTTGTTATTGACAAACGATTTTTTTTTATGTAATAGTCAACGGCTAAAGCTTGTAAATCCGATGCCAGGTTATACACAACAAGTTTTAAAACATTAGCAAAAGGAGGATGTTACGTATGGGAACCGTTGAATTTGGAGGAAAAACGTTTACTGTGGACGAAGATGGGTTTATCGATTCCTTCGATAACTGGTGCCCCGAATGGGTACAGCATGTAAAGCAAGTCGAAGGCATTGAGGAACTAACGGATGAACATCACAAACTCATCGATGTTCTCCGCGATTACTACGAAAAGAACGGCATCGCCCCAATGGTGCGAGTGCTTTCCAAGGTTACCGGCTTCAA
>CAZHHS010000297.1:0-2401 GCA_964532395.1 uncultured Desulfobacterales bacterium
ATATAAAGCATGGTCATGTCCCGGTCTGATTGCAGCTTGGCAAACAAACGCAGGATCTGGGCCTGAACAGTCACATCCAAAGCTGTTGTGGGTTCGTCCGCGATTACCAGATCCGGATTGCAAGCCAGCGCCATGGCAATCATCACGCGCTGTCTCTGTCCGCCACTTAATTGATGCGGGTAGTCATGATGACGCTTCTCCGGTTCGGCAATCCCCACGTCTTGTAAAAGCCGCACCGCCCGCTTGCGCGCCGTCTCCGTGGACACTTTTTCGTGGGCCAAAATCGTTTCTTCAATTTGGGCCCCCACTCGAAAAACCGGGTTTAACGAGGTCATGGGCTCTTGAAATACCATGGCGATCTGGGCGCCCCGAATGCCTTGCATTTGAAAATCCGACAACGTAAGCAAGTCTTGTCCCTTAAAAACCGCACGCCCCCCGGCAATCTCGCCGGGTGGCCGCGGAATCAAGCCAAGCAGACTCAATGCCGACACGGTCTTGCCACAACCCGATTCCCCCACGATGCACACGGTCTCCCCACCAACCACGTCAAAACTCACCCCATCAACAGCACGAGCCAAGGTGCGGCGCCCTCGAAAATAGACCTTCAACGCTTCAACAGACAAAAGCTTTTGGTGGTGAATATTCACGACATTGGACCTTCCAACAAACCCCTTTACACGTTGCCTATGTCCTCTCCTTCAGCCTCGGGTTCAGCGCGTCCCGGAGCCCCTCTCCGAACAGATTGAAAGAAAGGACAACGATCAGGATGGCGATCCCCGGAACAAAGGTCAGCCAGGGCGCATCAAAAATAAAGTTTTTCCCGTCCGACAAGATATTCCCCCACGTTGCGTGTGGCGGGGGCACACCAAATCCGAGAAAACTCAACCCCGCCTCGGTGAGAATCGCCGTGGCAATTCCGATGGTCGCTGAAACCATCACCGGCGCCAATGCATTCGGCAGCATATGACGGAAAATGATCCGCAAGTCCCCTACACCGAGGGCCCTGGCTGCCGTCACAAAGTCTTGCTCTCGTAAAGAGAGGAACTCGGCCCTGACAAAACGGGCCGTTCCCATCCAGGACGTCAATCCAATCACGATCATAATATTGTAGATGCTCGCCGGCAACAGGGCCACCACGGTCAAAATAAGGAAAAAGCTCGGGAAGCAAAGCATGATGTCAACCATCCGCATCACCACGGTATCCACACTGATCGCTTGTCTATTCATTAATCGGAAGAACTGAGATGACCGACGTCTAGTCCCTTTCTGACCCTTTAGCAACCCAAGCAAAGCGACGCCCATCCCGAACAAAACAAGCCCCGGAATCACCATCTTGATGCTGAGCAACAGAATCGCAAATAAAAAAGCACTCCCCGTCATGATGTCACCCAGCCGCAAAGCCACGCGCCCGAAGTATCCGGCGATCCCGCCCATGAATATACCGATGATTACGGATATACCTACGGCGACGAACCCTACGGTTAAAGAAACCCAAGCCCCTTGAAGCATTCGCGCAAAGACATCTCGCCCCAAGTTGTCGGTCCCGAACAGGTAAACCCCCAGCCCGGGGGCTTGATCCGGAGCCAAAAGATCCAGGCGCGCCGATGCGAGGGGGGGCTGTAATTTCTCCTGTAGACGCACCAGCGCCGGGTCGAAGACCGGATTGCTTCCAGAGGTCAAGGCAAGCCCCATCACTGCGACAAAGAAGAACGCAACAAATATCGCCAAGCCTGCCAGGGCTAAGCTGTTTTCACGAAAGATCTCCCAGGACTTTTCAAAATTGCCTCCTTTGGGCGCCACCGGGATTTCCCTTTCACTTTCTCCTACATCGGTACTCATGGTTACAAACGGATCCTCGGATCAACGATGAGATAAAGCAAATCCGAAATTAACGTCCCCCCCAAAACCAAAACAGCAGAAATAAAGTTTACAGTCAGTATGACGGGATAATCCCGCGCCAAGATAGCCTCATAGGCCATTCGTCCCATGCCGGGCCAAGAAAATATCGATTCGATGATTACCGAACCACCGATAAGCCCCGGCAATACAAGACCGAACATGGTAACAAACGGCAACAGTGCATTGCGCAACGCGTGTCGGTAGTGAACCTGTTCCGCCGGCAACCCTTTGGCGCGAGCCGTGCGCACATAATCTTGCGCTTCCACCTCCAGCATTTGACTGCGCACATACCGAGAAAGCACGGCGATTCCCCCCGTAGCCCCCAGGACAGACGGCAGAAGGAGATGCCATACACGATCCATAATCAGATGGGGCCACGGCGCGTCTCCAATCCCGAACGTCTCCATACCGATAACCGGAACGCCGAAAGTGTTTACCACGAAGATGATCAACACATAAGCAAAGAAGAAGCCGGGGATGGAAATCAACAGATAGGAAAGAA
>CAZHHS010000298.1:0-2379 GCA_964532395.1 uncultured Desulfobacterales bacterium
TGGAACACCATCAGCATAAGCGGCTACCATATCCGGGAAGCCGGTTCCACGGCGGTACAAGAGGTGGCCTTCACGCTTGCCAACGGTATCGCCTATGTGGAAGCCGCCATCAATGCCGGTCTGGAAGTGGACGCCTTTGCCCCTCGACTTTCCTTCTTTTTTAACGCCCACATGGACTTCTTTGAGGAAGTCGCCAAATTTCGCGCGGCCCGCAGGCTCTGGGCTCGGATAATGCAAAATCGATTCGGCGCCCGGTCACCCAAGTCACTTATGCTGCGCTTCCACACGCAAACGGCAGGCTGTACGCTAACCGCCCAGCAACCGCAAAACAACATCATGCGGGTAACATTACAGGCCCTATCCGCCATCCTGGGCGGCACGCAGTCGTTACATACCAATTCGATGGACGAGGCCTTTTCCTTGCCCTCCGAAGGGGCCGTTCAGACGGCACTTCGGACGCAGCAGGTAATCGCCTATGAATCGGGGGTGGGAGACACAGTCGATCCGCTGGGGGGGGGCTATTTCGTGGAACACCTCACCGATGAAATCGAACGACGTGCCCAGGCCTATCTGGACCGTATCGATGACATCGGCGGTGCGGTGGTGGCTATTGAACGGGGCTTTATTCAAAAAGAGATTCAGGAAAGCGCATACGACTACCAGCGATCCGTAGAGACCGGAGACCAGATCGTGGTGGGGTTGAACAAGTTTCAGCAAGAGGAGGCGCCCCCCACTGACCTGTTGCGGGTGGATCCCGGCGTCCGGGATGCCCAGGTGAAAGACCTTCAGACATTGAAGGCGGACAGAGATGGTACCGCGGTAAAAGACGCGCTTGCCGCCCTCAGGACCTGTGCCCAGGGGTCAGACAATCTCATGCCTCCCATCATGAAAGCCGTCCAGTGCTATGCCACTCTGGGGGAAATCTGTGACACCTTGCGCGAGGTGTTTGGGGAATATCGGGCGGCGTCCACCCTCTAGCAGCCTGTCCGAGAACTCGCAGTAGAGCGACAGGCTCCTGGGAGCGGTGGGATTTGCCTGCCCGGCGGTTACTTGTCGTCGGCAACCAAGGAGAGGGCTTCACAATCATGAGCGAGAGAAAGATTCGTGTGCTGGCCGCCAAGCCGGGGCTCGATGGACATGACCGAGGCATAAAGGTCATCTGTCACGCTTTGCGGGATGCAGGGATGGAAGTTATCTACACAGGGTTGCGCCAGACGCCGGAACAAATCGTCCAGGCCGCCCTGCAGGAAGATGTGGACGTCATCGCCTTGAGCGTTTTGTCCGGTGCCCATGATCACCTCTTCCCCCGGGTAATGGAACTACTGAACCAGGCGGAGGCCTCGGACATCCTGGTCATCGGCGGGGGAATTATCCCCCAATCGGACATACCGATGCTGAAAGAGGCGGGAATCAAGGCCATATTCGGCCCGGGCACCCCGACGAGCGAAACGGTTCGATTTATTCAGGAAAATGTCGCTGCCTGACACGATCTGTTTGAGATAATAGGGTGACCAAAATAGCATCTACCTTCTCCGGTTTGGCCCTACTCTGCGGCCTGCTCGTCTTTCTCACCCATTGTGCCGGGCCGGAACCCAGGCCGCCACAACGCCCCGGGCATGCGCCCCCGTACAAGATCCGCGGCAAATGGTATCAACCCATGAAGCATGCCCACGGCTTTCAACAAAAGGGCATCGCCTCCTGGTACGGGAAGAAATTTCACGGCCGAAAGACCTCCAACGGAGAAATCTACAACATGTATGCCATGACGGGAGCCCACAAAACGCTCCCGCTGGGCACCTACGTTCGGGTGCGCAATCTGAAAAACGGCAAAGACGTGGTGGTGAGAATCAATGATCGGGGACCGTTTGTAGACGGTCGTATCGTGGATCTGTCGTACAGCGCCGCCAAGAAGATCGGCCTGGTCGGACCGGGCACGGCACCGGTGACACTGGTTGCCCTGGGCGTCCCCCGGGAAACCATAAGCAAAGGGACCCCCAAACGGACTTTCGTGCCGGCGAATTACTATGTCGGTGACTTCGTGGTTCAAGTGGGGGCATTCCAACAACGGGACAACGCCGTCGCCCTCAAGAACCGGTTGGCCGAAAAAT
This sequence comes from uncultured Desulfobacterales bacterium, assembly GCA_964532395.1. GTDB lineage: Bacteria > Desulfobacterota > Desulfobacteria > Desulfobacterales. Next base: position 2,109 of record CAZHHS010000298.1, read on the forward strand.
ACGACGATGCATACATCGCCGTCTATGAAGGCATAAAGGGAACGTTTTACCGGGTTCGTGTGGCCCGGTGTCGTACCTTGGCCGACGCCCGACGGTATGAAAAGATGTTGGAAGCGGACGGCTTCCCCCAAGCAATCGTCGTGGCCCGGTAAAACGCCGGTTTAAGCCGCCCCGCGGCTTCCTGTCAGAAACGAACTTGATCACCAATTTGTCAGATAACGCCTGGCGGCGTAACCTGACCTACGAGCTACAAGCGCTGGGGCCACTTCAA